>CAZMXF010000141.1:0-1932 GCA_964570015.1 uncultured Oscillospiraceae bacterium
GGGATTGAACGTGTAAGCGGAAAAGAGTACGGTTCAAACGAATACATCGAAACTGCTCTGGAGGCGGCGAAGAGGGAACTGTCCGAGGAGACAGGGTATGTTTCGGATGATTGGGACCATCTGCTGACCGTTCCGGCCAATGCAACTCTTGCAGATAACTATGCCTTTGTTTTCCGAGCCAGAAATTGTCGAAAAGAGTGCGAACAGGATCTGGATGAGACCGAAGTACTATGTGTAAAAAAGCTTTCCGCAGTGGAAATTGAAGCATTGATTCATACGGGAGAGTTCCAGCAGGCAGTCCATATAATGGCTTGGCTGCTGGCAAAAGAAGCAAAGCAAGGTTCAGAAAGGATCACGGACAATGAAACCATACAAAAGAAGAGTACAGTACTATGAAACGGATATGATGGGAATCGCTCATCATGCAAATTACATTCACTGGATGGAAGAAGCCAGAATCGACTTTATGGACCAGTTGGGATACTCTTATGCTCATATGGAAGAGCAGGGGGTGTTTTCACCTGTTCTTTCCTTGGCCTGTGAATACAAGCACCCCTGCGTGTTTAATGATGTGATTCTGATTACGGTTTCAGTAGCCGGCTTTAACGGAGCAAGACTGATGCTTCGTTACGAAATGAAAAAAAATGAGCAGGACGAACTGATCTGTATTGCGAGCTCAGAGCATGCATTTATGGATCAAAAAGGTCAGATTTTGAGACTAAAGCGTGCTGTTCCCGAACTCTCACATAAAATTGAACTCCTAGCAGAACATAACGAGCCAACGTCTTCAGGGAACGGGAAAGCTTCTGAAACAGAATATCGTTTTTATGGCTGGCAGAATGTAACACCGACTGTTTTGAATCTTTATGACGATATTCGGAAGGCCTGGTCCGCTGAAACCTGTGCACCTAGGATGCGCGCTGACTGGTCAGAAGACAATCCCAGCCTCGGACAGTGCTCTATCACATCCTTTCTGGTACAGGATCTCCTTGGCGGAACGGTATACGGTATCCCTCTGGAAACCGGAGGTGTGCATTGTTACAACGTTGTGGACAACATGGTATTTGATCTGGCCAGTGAACAGTTCGGAGATCGAGTACTGAATTACGTAGGAAATCCGGAGCAAATCCGTGAGGAACACTTCGCCGATCAGGACAAATATGAACGATACCTGCTGCTCAAGAAAAGACTGTTCGATTATCAGAAAACAAGAGAAGCACTATGAAACCCATCAAACCAAATCCTCTCATATCCGAACGGGAATTCTATCTGAGATCCTTCACCTGGGGGCTTCCGGTCAATATTGCGGGTGCGTTTGTGGCAGCGGGGCTTCTTGCTACAGGACATAAGCCTGAGCGTTTCGGTAACTGTATCAATTTCACGGTAGGAAGGAACTGGGGCGGCGGAAGCATGGGCATCTTCATGATCACCTGCAAAAATGCATCGCGTCGGCTGAAAGAACACGAACACGGACACAGCATCCAGAATTGCTTCTATGGTCCGTTTATGCCGCTGATTAATCTTCGTTCTTCTTCCAGATACTTATACAGAACATGCGTTCAGCGCCTGATTCCTGATAAAACACTTCCACCATACGACAGCGTGTGGTTTGAAGGAGAAGCGACAAACCTCGGAAGACAATATATCAATCAGCAGTTTAAAAAGACGAATGAAGAACAGAAAGGAGAATCATCATGTTAAGAACAAAGGAACAACAGAGTGTGGAATTTAAGTGTATCCGTAACGGCAACGGGGATACGGAAATGCATAAAATACTGAACGGGACAGAGGAACTGTATGGAAAAGGACGACTTTTCAATCACATGATTCTTGCCCCGGGACATACCATCGGGGAGCATACTCATGTCGGGGACAACGAGATTTTCTACTTTCTGAAAGGATCCGGAGTCTACAATGACAACGGAAATCAGA
>CAZMXF010000141.1:2032-4619 GCA_964570015.1 uncultured Oscillospiraceae bacterium
GATCGGCGGACTTGATTTTGTGAAACCCGGTATGCGCATTGCCGTCAAGACAAATCTTGTTACGGCAATGAAACCTGAAGCCGCAGCGACAGTACATCCATCCATTATCTGTGCTTTGACTCGTATCCTTCGTGAGCTTGGCGCTGAACCCATTTTCGGGGATGGACCTGGAGGTGTGTATTCCGCAGCCTATCTTCGCGTCGTATATGAAGTATGCGGACTCAGAAAGGCAGAACAGTACGGAGGAAAATTGAACGACGATTTTTCCGTAACGGAAGTTTGCTTCCCGGACGCCATTATGGCAAAACAATTTCCATATACTGCATATTTGAGCAAGGCAGATGCGATTATCGACCTGTGTAAGTTGAAGACCCACGGAATGGTGGGCCTGACATGCGCAATCAAGAATTTTTTCGGTTCTATTCCAGGCACATCGAAACCGGAATTCCATTACAAATATCCTCGGGCAGAGGACTTCGCCAATGTACTGGTCGATCTGTATGAGTATTCCAAACCAAGACTGTGCATTTGCGACGCAGTAGTAGGCATGGAGGGGAATGGTCCGACCCAAGGGATGCCAAGAGAGATCGGCTGCCTGATCACAAGCCGCAACGGGCACATGCTCGATGCGGTCGCTGCAGATCTGATCGGGCTTAAACCACAGGATGTTCCTACGCTTCGTGCATCTCTCCAGCGTGGGTTGTTGCCTGAAAAACTGGACGATCTCTCCATCTACGGAGACCTCTCCCAATTCAGAGTCATGGACTTTAAAACAGTTCCATCACAATCGAGCGTGTTTTTTCATGTGCTTGGGGAAGGGCTACCGGGAAAGATAGCGGATTTCGTAGCAGCACGGATCTTAACACCGTTCCCGAAGCTTGATCCCTCCAGGTGTATCGGTTGCGGTAAATGCGCAAATGTATGTCCGGCGAAAGCAATTACAATGAAAAAGAGGAAACCTGAGATTAACCGAAAGGTTTGTATTCACTGCTTCTGCTGTCAGGAGTTCTGCCCACAGGGGGCCATGAAGGTTGGTAGGACTGCTGTCATGCGGGCATACAGAAAACTGACCCCAAAAGGGTAATATGGCAAAAAACAGACAATCGAACAAGCAATCCTGAAGCAGAAACGGGATTGCAGCCGAAAGGCGCGGGCTTTGGATCCCGCGTCTTTTACCATTTATAATTGAATTCAAGCTTTCTGAAGAATCCGGAAAAGAATATAGAGGCCTTTAGAAACTGATCAGGCAGCATCACCCGCCTCCATAAAGTCATAATAATCGGATTCATCAGAAAAGAGAAGGTAGCTGCCGTCTACCAGACCGTAAAAGCCGTTTGCAGTGTAATATCCTTTCATCAAGATGACCTCCCATTTCAATTTGTTATGACTGTATCATAACAAAAGACCTGTCCCAAAAAAAGGACAGGTTCATTTCAGCGTGATAGTATTTTGGTCAGGTATAGAATCAGTTTGTTTATTCGACATCAGGAATTCCGTTTCGGTCATCACGCAGTATCCACGGTCCAGCAAAAGCTGTGATGTGACTCCGTTCCCTTCAACAAGACCGCCGTCGAACTTCCCGTTGTGGATCATTCCACACCCGCACGACGGACTCTTCGCTTTTAAAACAGCAAATACACAATGATTTTCTTCGTATATTTTCAAAGCAGCTTCCGCACCCTTTTGAAAGAATCGGGTTACATCTTCACCGTCGCTGTTGATGACGCGATCTTCCTGTATTTCACTCGCTTTTCTTGGTGTAGACAGGCCGCCCAAAACCTCCGGGCATGCGGTGACAGCAAGCCCGGAATCCACCAGGGCTTTAATCTCCGGAACAAGATTAGTGCCGCCGTCCCAGCGGCAGAAATCTCCAGCCAGGCATTGAGAAACAAGAATCATAGGGAACCCTCACTTTTCAAAGTAATCAGAATATTATGTTTACAGTTCTCTGAGAATAAGATCCGTTTCTCCGGGATTCATTCCAAGTTCAATCCTCTTCACTTTCGGATGATCGTGATAACGAGAACGGATTGCATCTCGCAGAATCGTTCCACTGTGATATCCGTGTATGACCCGAATGGTATAGACATCCCCTTTGGCTCTGCGCAGCACGGCTTCGATCGCAGAAAACGCTTGTGTTCTGTTCATCCCGTGGACGTCGATCTCTTGAAAAGGATTTGCCATGATCTGTTTTCCTCACTCTCTGTCAGATGATAGAGCTGTTACGCAAGCTGGCAATCTCATTGATTTATTTTTACTTTCATATTTTTTTCGTTTCAATGATTGAGGGAAATTATTTGGACAACATAAGTGCTATTATGTAAACAGCAAAGGAAAACACAAGATGAATTCCGAACGATATCGTGAAAAGAGGTGGAATGTGGCTTTGAATGTATTGATCGCCGTCGTTGTTTTGTTCCTGATCGGAAAAACGAAAAGACAGAAAAGGCCTTTTATTGAGACAGAATGGATCAGCAGGTTGGAAAAGATGGATGCGATCATTGATGAATGAGGAGGAAAAAAGAATGGGTATCAAGGCACAGGCAGAGAAAATCGGATTTCAAATCATCGGTGAACTTACGAGATG
>CAZMXF010000141.1:4719-6559 GCA_964570015.1 uncultured Oscillospiraceae bacterium
TACGGTATGATCGGAATCGAACTGCCCGGCCATGGTAAAGAGGAAGCATTGCAGGAAACGCTACGGATTGAGGGCTGCAAAAACAGCATAGAAGCAGCAGAAAACTATGCTGCGGAGAAGTATCCCGGAATTATAATCTATTATTTCGCGTCCAGTTTTGGAGCATATATCACAGGGCTCTATATCAGTACCAGAAAACATCTTGGTAATAAAGCATTCTTCCGAAGTGCCGCGGTCAATATGCCCCGCCTGATCGTAAAGGATAATCCGACGGAGGAAGAAAAGCAATCTCTGGAAGCTCTCAATGAAAAAGGATATTTTGATGCAAACATGGATCTCGGCGCGCCTGTTCGGATTACCAGAGAGATGTATCATGACCTCTCTTCTGCAGATCTGTTTGAAATATTTAACCCGCACCGCTATGGTGAAAATGCTGTGGCGATGGTACATGGAGCAAAAGACAATGTAATAGATCCAAAATCGGTAAAGGCTTTTGCCGAGCAATTCCACATTCCGGTTACGATACTTGAAAATGAGGGACATTCATTGAACGGAACACCTGATACACCGGAACGGGTAGCAGATCTGGCAATTTCATTTTATGAAAAAGAAATCTTCACAGAAGGGGAAGATAAAACGGAGAATGAACGATAATGCATCAGCTAAGGATTAAGGAACTGAGCGCATGAAGGATATCTTCATATGAGACATCTTTCAGTTCAGCGAGATCATCCACGCTCAGCTCTTTCAGCTGGCTGATTGTCTTTATACCATTCCTGTAAAGCCGATTGCCGAGATGACGGGATAGGGGAAGCGACAGAACGGAATTCGGATCCTTTCTGGCGCTTTCTATTTCTTTCAGCGTGCTTCCCGGAAAAGCCACTACCAGGGCCTTGGTTTTATATCCGTTATTTTCCAATGCCTCTGCAATAATATCTGCTGAGTCATCTCCCAGACTCCTGAGATATCTGATCTGCTCCCTGTTCAACATGAGCAGGTCTGTGACAGACTTGATCCCGGCGCTGCTGAGTCTGTTTACTAGGCTGTCCGGTAAATGCAGCTCACAGATGGATAATTCCTGATTCGGGGGATCTTCAGGCGCTGCTTCCTCTGAAGAGTCCTGTAACAGGTTCATCAGCGTGCGTTTCAGTCTATCGCTCATATGGTCTGGGTCAAAAGCATCATAGGCCTGCTTGATCAGGCTTCCGTACGGTGAACCTTTCCCATAAAATTTATATGCTCGTCGGATCGCATAGAGTGAAATCATCCCCAGATATTCATTCGTCAGTTCACCATAGGTATGCAGAGCCTTTGTCCCAACAACTTTGATGAGATCCATTACCGCCAGTATCATATAGGTTTCCGGATCTCTTACAGGCAGACCGAATTCCAAAGGATCGATCATGGTTCTCACCTCATGTTTTGCCGATTTGGTTCGGTGGATTAAGTGAATGCTATTCCGCTCTCAACGATTTAAGCCGGTATCAATCTGCTTAAGTTGACTGTGAGATTTCTTCTCTTCAAAAACGGTCGTTTTTTCTACAAGGTAACAGGCCTTTAAGCATTCTAACACAGAATACAGGAACAGGCAATCAAGAGAAGCAGAAAACAGCAACGCAATCAATTATTGTCCAATTCGGATCATGTGCCTGTGCGGGAATGGCTGAACCATTTAAATGAATAATATGGCCTGAAAAACTCATGGTTTTTTTATGCTAATCAAAAGACCGCAGATCAAAGTGACGAGGCTTCTGCCTTCGCTCCGATCTGCGGTCTTGTTAGCCCTGGTGCGCCTGGCGGGACTCGAACCCGCACGCATCTCTGTACGAGAACCTAAATC
>CAZMXF010000142.1:0-6552 GCA_964570015.1 uncultured Oscillospiraceae bacterium
TGCCACCCACCGGCTTAGCGCGTTTCATGAACGTTTCCAGCATATTCTGCAGGGCCTCGTCATTCCTGCCGACACTTCCGACACGATAGACATCACCAGTGACCGTGACGAATCGGTTTGTGGTTCCTGGCAGATAGACTTCCAGTCCATGCTTACGGTTATTGATGTAATATACGGTTTTATCATAGGTGAAATCCGGAGAAAGGCGGAAGAACCCGCGCAATCCAGTACCGGAGGGCGACCGTTCAAAGTATGCGTCAGGGAAAAAAGACATGATGGACGCTGCCACATCATTCAGGCTACCGTCTTCCCTGATGCAGTGATCAATGTCAATCGCGCCGATACCTTCGGATACTCGGTACCCGATGCCGTCCCATCCGCCCATGGCGTAGGCTTTCATCACGGTGCCGAAATCAGAAAATGTTGACGGATCGTTGGTCTTTGCCAGTTGCCCGGTTCGCGGATCATAAGGCACCTTTGTAGGTTTACCTGATCGTTTCTCTAGCTTCCACAGGCAGAAGGAAGCATTCTGCTTCAACTCCTGCGGGATATTTACAAAGTTCACACGGAAAAGATTGTTCTTATCCAATGATTGATACCTCCAATGATAGAATGAATGGAAATTGTGCTCTCTTCATGATCACGTGAAGCGATGAGAGTTAGTTCAGTCGTCTGAGGTACAGCGTCTTCCGGCAGGCAGACCCGCCCCGCTCTCTGCTCCATCTCCCAGATCTGGGTCATCGCACGTTTTTTCTTTATTGAGCACGCCCGAGCCTTGTGGCGGTTTGCTGCAGGTCTGTTTTCATGAGAAATGCATATGGCATATTTCGGCTTGTTAGAATGATAGCCGCTCCCTGTGATATATTTGTTTGGGTTGAAACCGAGTTCTCCCTCATGCTTATAATGCTTTCTGTTGTTCCTTCTGGGCATAGTTACCCTCCTCTTCTGTGGAGATATGGAAGATACACTTATAATTGGGCTTTCACTGCTGCGATCAGTTTTTCCTGCGTTACATCTTTAGATGCAAGCGCAGCAAGTACGTCCTCGTCCACCGTATCCTTCGTGATGATATGATGGATCGTTACAGTGTTGCTTTGCCCTTGCCGCCACAGCCTGGCATTGGTCTGCTGGTACAGCTCCAGGCTCCATGTGAGCCCAAACCAGATCAGGATATGTCCGCCTTCCTGGATATTCAGACCGTGGCCTGCGGACGCAGGGTGGATGAGCGCAACAGGGATAGAACCTGCATTCCATGATTGTATGTCCTCGCTTTCTTTGATATCTCTCGGGTCATAACCGGCTGATCGGAGATGCTGGAGAATCCGCCCCCGATCGTGTTTGAACCAGTAAGCGATCAGGACCGGCTGGCCGTTTGCTGCTTCGATCAGATCCTCCAGGCATTCAAGTTTTCTGTTGTGAATGAACCGAGGATTCCGATTCTCGTCATATACAGCTCCGTTGCTCATCTGAAGCAATTTGTTCGATAGAGCCGCAGCATTGGCCGCATCGATGTCCCCGTCCTCAGTTGGGAGGATCAAGTCCCGCTTTAGCTGATCATACAGACGCCTCTCTGGAGGAGACATCTCAACCTCGTGGTTTACATAAAAGCATTCCGGCATATTGAGATGATCGACTGCTTTCATAGAAATTGTCATGTCGCTGATCCTGTCATATATTTGCTCTTCTGCACCGGGTCTGGGAACATAGCTGAACACGACACCGGTCGCAGGGTTCATGGAGCCAGGTTTAAAATAGGCATCCCGGAATCTGCCGATAAAACGCCCTAACCGTTCACCGCCGTCCAGGATGCCTATCTCCGCCCACAGGTCCATCAGGCCGTTGGAAGTCGGTGTTCCGGTCAACCCAATCCAGCGCTTCACATATGGCCGCACCTTCCGCAGCCACTTGAAGCACTGTGATTGATAATTCTTGAAAGAACTCAGTTCATCAATCACAATGCAGTCGAAATCCCAGCGCAGACCGTTCTTCTCATAGTACTCGACCAACCATTTGATGTTCTCGCGATTCACGATATAGATCAGAGCATTTGCACTTACCGCTGCCTTACGAGTCTTCGCATCTCCAACAATGACGGAACAGTCCAGACTATGCAGATGATCCCATTTCTGGAGTTCACCCGGCCAGGTATCTCGTGCTACGCGGAGAGGTGCTATAACGAGGACCTTTGATATCTGCATCTCATCAAGCATCAGATCTCGGAGGGCTGTCAACGTTGTGACGGTTTTGCTCAGCCGAGGCCCATGTCGAGGAACAGTGCTGAAATCCTGTGCGTTTTGATATAATCAATGCAGTATTTCTGGTATTCATGCGGCATGAACATCATTGGGCATCACCTCCTGTTTTTTCCAGATCATAAAAGCCTGCCAGCTCAGACAGATCTTCCGGCTCAAGCTTGTCGCCGTAGTCATCCATGTCATCGAGATTCCCCTGATCATGAGGCATCATTGCTATCTCCAGCTCCGGCACCTTTGCGCCGATATTGTCCGGAAACGGTTCTCCTGGCGTCCAGGACAAGATAGCGTTAATAGCGGGCTGTATCTGACTAACCCTGTCAATACAAAGAACCGGGAATCCCATCTGCATTAGCTGATACCTGCGTTTCCGTTGCAACGGTCTTAGCATCTTCCCCGGTGCTTTCAGCTCTACAAACACGGTCTTTGCCGGGAAGAATAAAACGAGACGGTCGGGCAGACCGTTTGCGGTTTGTGATGTCAGCTTATACGCCACACCGCCCGCGGCCCGAACCGCCTTAACAAATTCATTTTCAATAACGTACTCTCTCATCAGTGGCTCCTGTTCTGCCCGCGCCAGTATTCGCACCAGTCAGTCCCGCTATCTGCCGGAGCATCAAACTCATCATGGTTTCTGTTTAAGCACACCGAGCCGAATTCCTGCTTCCTGAAAAAACGGCAATTACCGCAGCACTGGTCATAAACATAGAGTTCTTCGTCACTGTGGTCGTATTCATCATAGGAGCCCCGACGATGGTAAACGGGGCTATCCCGGTATTCCTCTTCTGTCTTCATCTACTGCTTTCTCTCTTTCGTGTAATCAATAATGGCGCTAATCCTTGAAGTAGTACCGCCCGCTATAACCGGCGGATGATAACGGCAATCCGTCAGCCCAGTCCGGGTTCTGATTCATGATGCTACATACTTCATCTACAGAAATGCTGGTCTCCGGTACTTCTAGAATGACCTCATCATGAACATGACCGACGATGTTTAGACCTGCCTGTTCCATTCGCCACATAGCTTCCGCCAGCAGATCACGAGCTGTTGCCTGTGTGATGTTCTCCACAAGTTTTCCGCTGTATGTCTCTCCCCGAGCCCATTTGTTTGCCGCGTTCAGTGACTCGAAGGTGATCGCCATACGCCCGAAACGGTTAGGCTGCAATTTTGGTTTGACATATGCTAGCTTCCTGCCTGAAGGAAGGACTATCCAGAGTGTGTTGGCATAGAATTGAAATCCGACGCGCCTGACTTGCCGGTTTTCATGATCCTTAATGGTATTGATAGCAGCCTTTTCCACGTCCCACCACAATTGAACTGTATGCGGATTAGCTGTGCGCCAGGATTCAATAATGTCCGGCAGTTCGTCCTCCTTTAAACCTTGCTCCAAAGCGCCCATGCTGATCAGTGCACCGGATGAGCCGCCATATCCGCAGGCCAAAGTCGCAATCTTGCCTTTTTGTCGGAGTTCACCGTTGATCCCATGTTTTACTACCGGCACGTGAAACATCTCCGATGCCACAGTGCAATAGAGATCCTGGCCTTTCCGGAAAGCCTCCAGCACCCATTCCTCACCTGAAAGCCACGCCAGAACTCTGGCTTCAATCGCGCTGAAGTCCGCAATGATGAACTGGCAGCCAGGTTTAGGAATCAGCATAGTGCGAATAAGCTGAGACAGGATATCTGGGGTGTTCCCGTAAATGCTCTCGATCGTGTCGAAGCAGCCGAGCTTCACCAGTTCTCGTGCTTCATCCAGCGTGCTGATATGATTCTGCGGAAGATTCTGCAATTGGATCCCACGTCCCGCCCATCGCTGGGTGCGGTTTGCTCCGCTAAACTGGAAGAGACCATGCGCTCTGCCGTCCTTACAGATGTAGCGATCAGCCGCCTGGTACTTCTTCACGGATGACTTTGCCATTTGCAGCCGGAGCCGCATCATCTCTGTTGCTTCTGAATCAATACTGTGCTTATCCAGATCTTTGATCAGAGCCGCTACGTTTTTCTTCCCCAGGTTATCCACTTCGATCCCACGCTCTTCAAGCCATGATTTCAATTGACTGACGCTATTGGGGTTCTCAAGTCCGGTTAAAGCATATGCTTTCTTTGTCATTTCCTCTGACAGCATCAGATCACAGGTTATGGCTTGCTCGACCAATGTTTTGTCAATCATCACGCCTCGGTCGTTGATTCGCTGATCCATGTGGTAATAGTCCCACTCGGAATCCTGTAGCGGGAACGCCTCAAGCTTTTTGCGTATATCCCGCTCCGTCCGCACGTCCTGAAGGCAGTAATCCTTAAACTTCTGCCAGTCTTCCGGCGCGTGCTCCGGCAGGTTCCTTATCCTTCCTCCGTTGGATTTAGTCGGCTTGCAGGGCACTGAGAAATACTTGATCAGAGCTTCGCCAGCCTTATCCTTCTGTTCCCCGGTCTTTAGGACTGCGGCAGCGTTCTTCAAAGCAAGTGGAAGCGACAGGCTTGCCGCCCACACCATGGAGCACTGCCATGAATCCGGAGAGAGCCGGACTCCGAAGTATTGAGACAGGCAGGCGCGTTCAAACTGCGCGTTCCATGCCGCCTTGATAACGCCGTCATCGAACAGGGCGTCTATCACATCTTTCGGTAGTTGTTCCCCGCAGGCAAGGTCGACAATTCTGACTTCCTCATCATCAAAGGCGTAAGCGAAAAGCAGAATTTGAAAGTCACCCTCCACATATCTGTAAACGCCGCAAGTGCTCAAATCTACGTCGCTGTATGTTTCAAGATCGATAGAGAGCACTCTTTTCTGTTCCAACATAATCATCGTCCTTTCCTGGATAATGAATTAATTTGTCTGCGCCTTAAAAGAGCCTCCAGGGTCAAGCTGTTTCTCTGGAGGCTCTTTTAAAGTACAGACGGGAGAAGCCTTCTCCTCCCATCTGCTGCATGATGATCCTTTACTTCAGGTAATCCGGAAGCTCATCACTCAGGGCTTCTTCATCGTCGCCTTCAACTTCAGTAAAGTCGGATGCAGCGGAAGCACGCCCGGCCAGACGCTCTCCGTCTTTTACCTTCTGGATGTTGCCAAGGCCGGCTGCAATGCCTTTATTGCCGGAAGCAGTGAAGCCATAGAAGTTCACAGACACATTACAATAATCGCCGGAGCCGCATTCCATAGGATCAAGAATCGGCTGCACCTTACGGTCGACAATCTGGGGAGCATCTTTGCTGGTTGCATTAAAGAACATCATTCCCTGATAATTCTCATCATCAGGGCGATCGATATCTCCGTCATGCATCGGCAGCTTCAGGTTTGCAGGAATCTTGCCGCCCCAGCGTTTTCCTTTTGCGGCTTCCTTCGCAGCTTCGATTGCCTTGTGGATCTTGCCCAGCGTAGCCTTGTCGGACTTCGGAATCAGGCAGGAAACGGAATATTTCTCTTCAGATCCATTGATAGATTTCGGCTCCCAGATGTTAGCAAAGCTGATGCGACAGGGTACGACCACCTTGGTCGGGGATGTAGTGTTGTTTGCCATAAAATTTGTACCTCCATAAAAAATGCGCCGGATTTCACTCCAGCGCGTGTGTACTTTTATCAGTGTTGTTCGGGCTATATTTGCGGCCTTTTATTCGATGGAGAGGTCGCTGAACTCCCGATCAGGTGTGTTTGCAAGGTCAACCGGCGGCCTTGGATCGTCCTCCGGAACCAGCGCCAGTTTGCCGGGCGGCTTTACAACATAGTCACCAAGCAGTTCTGCAAACCGCTTCTTGCCCATCATTTTTTCAAACTCTGTCAGTGTGATGAGCTGCTGCTTATATAGGTCGGTATAGCCATTCTGAACAGCAACATCGACAACTGCCTTTGTATCGGTGAATACCCGTTTGCTTCTTCCTTCGACTACCTTATAGCCAGGAATCGGCACAGCGTGATTAATGGCTTCCGATGATACAAAAGCAAAGACGGATTCGATCCAGGAAGAGATACGGTTCAGGGTGGGAAGGATAGCTGCAAGGTCTGTGATTGGAATCAGGCCGGGTTGCTTAAAAACCGGCGTACTCATATCCGGGTTGTATGGAGCAGTCATGTCTGTGCTTTCCATGCTGGTTTCATTGTCTGTAAACGCGCCCGCGTCGAGATCCAAAAACTCATCTCGGCAAAGCGCCAGTGCTTCATCCGCGCAGGCGCGGCATACAGGCTTAGCACGGCAGAACCTGCACCAGTCTCCCGGTTTCTGTTCGCCTTTCCCCTCAAATGCCAGCTTTGCTACAGGTTTGATGCTCTCGCCCCATTCCTCCAGCTCTTTCCGGCTGCATTCGAAGGTGC
>CAZMXF010000143.1:0-6531 GCA_964570015.1 uncultured Oscillospiraceae bacterium
TAATGACTGCTTGCGCAGTTATTACCGTTTACTGGCCGAAGAGCTCGTCTACCTCGACCGTGCGGCCCTGCTCGGCGGAGAGCATGGAAGCAAACACTGCTTCCATCGATTTCAGGACATCTTCCGCATCCAGAATGCTGGGGCGGCCTTCCTCCACCGCGGCGACAAACTCATCGATGACGCCGGAGGCGGTCTGGTTGTCATTGGTCTGGATCTGTTCGACATCATAGCAGGTCTTTGTGCCGTCGGAAGCGATCACGACGATGGAATGGTCCGGATCGTCGTAAATCCGCATGATGCCCTTTGTACCGTAGAGAACCGTGGAGTTGTCCTCGGCTCCGTAATAGGTCCAGCTGGCGGTCATGGTCCCGAAGGCACCGCCGGACATCTCATAGACGCAGACGGCGTTGTCATCCACTCCGATGAGTTCATCGTCCGGGCCGCGCTTGTCCAGTGTCGCGAGCCGGGCGGTCGTGCGTACCACATCCTGATCCAGCAGGAAGCGAAGGAGGTCGGTCTTGTGAATGCCGAGATCCGCCATGGCGCCCATCGCCGCTTTGGACTTATCGAAGAACCAGGTTCCCTTTCCGGGACTGATCGACCAGGTCTCGGGACCGCCGTGGCCGAAAACAGTACGGAAGGTGATGACCTTTCCGATCACGCCTGCCTGCAGGAGCTCTTTTGCCTTCACATGTGCCTTGGCAAAGCGCTGGTTCTGGCCGATGAGAAGGCGCTTTCCGGCCTTTTCCGCTTCGCAGAGCATACGTTCACAGTCCTCCAGCGTGATGGCCATGGGTTTTTCACAGAGGACGTGCTTCCCGGCGCGCAGAGCCTGGATGGTGAGCTCGGCGTGGGCATAATTGGCGGCGCAGACGGATACTGCGTCGATTTCGGGATCGGCGAAGAGGTCCTCTGCGGTGACATAAACCTTCCCGCCGTATTTGGCGGCCATCTCCTCGGCACGGTGGGTGCTGGGATTGAAGAAGCCGACCAGTCTGGCATTTTCGTTGGCGGCATATTCCGGAATGTGACGGACCTGTGCGATTTTCCCGCAGCCGACAATACCGATATTCAGCATAATTCTACCTCTTTAGTTACTTGATTTTAGCAAAAATAATCATTTCAATTTACGCCGCTATTATAGCAATCGGACCTTTTCCTTGTCAAACTTCTTTGGATTACACCGGTATTTTCAGAACTTACGACAAATTGCAGAGGAGTTTTTTGTAGAATATGACGATGCTTGGAAATATGCTTGACAAAGCATATTTCAGGCGTTTAGACTGAATAAAAAACAGGAAAGAAGGACCGTCTTATGTTTCATTTTGGATTGCTGACCGCCATTCTGGACGGCTGGAGCTTCGAGGAAGCCGTCGACACCGCGGCGGAAATGGGCTTTGAGTGCCTCGAAGTCGCCTGCTGGCCCGCGGGCAAGGCGGAGCGCCGCTACGCCGGCGTCAGCCACATCGACGCCGAGCGCGTGCTGGAGGATGATGCCTACGCCGAATACGTGAAGAAGTACATCGCCGATAAGGGCATGCACATCTCTTCCCTGGCATATTATCCCAACGTGCTTGACCCGAACCCGGAGAAAAGCGAACCCGCAATCGCCCACCTGAAAGCCCTGATCTGCGCCAGCGCGAAGCTGGGCGTCGGCACGGTGACCACCTTCATCGGCCGCGACCAGCACAAGACCGTGGACGAGAACATCGAGCTCTTCAAGCAGGTCTGGCCGCCCATCATCAGGCTGGCGGAAGAGCAGGGCGTGAAGGTCGCCATTGAGAACTGCCCCATGCTCTTCGGTCCGGACCAGTGGCCGGGCGGGCAGAACCTGATGTGCACGCCGGTGATCTACCGGAAGCTTTTCGAGCTCTGCCCGAGTCCGAACTTCGGATTGAACTTCGACCCCAGCCACTACGTTTGGCAGGGGCTGGACTACCTGCAGACGATCTATGAGTTCAAAGACAGACTCTTCCATATCCACTTCAAGGATATCAAGCTCTATCCCGAGAAGCTGAAGCAGTGCGGCGTGCTGGCCTATCCGCTGGACTACATGAGCCCGAAGATCCCGGGCCTGGGTGATGTGGACTGGGGCGCCTTCGTCTCGGCGCTGAATGACATCCGTTACAGCGGCGACGCGGTGATCGAGGTGGAAGACAAGGCCTTCGAGAGCTGCAGGGAGGACATCCTGAAGTCCATCCGCCTGAGCAAGCGGTATCTGGATAATTTCATCATGTAAGCGCTGCACCATCCGCAAGCAAAAAGGAGAACGCCGCCAAGTATGATCACTTGACAGCGTTCTCCTTTTTCAAGGATTGTGAGGATTAAGATATGGCCCCAGCCGGGCATTATGATGCTATCACGTACTGGTCGTACCCGACCGCAACCAGCCTTTCGTAGGCAGACCAGATGTCGTCCGGCACCTCCACATGGGCCTGAAAACCCTTTTCGGCATAGACCCGCAGGCGCTGGAGATCCCCAACCATGAGAGCAATGGTGGTGTCGTCGGTGCCGTATTCTTCCAGGGACAGCGGCTGTGTCATCACGCTCCAGGTCACTTCCGGCCACTGCTTTGTGCCTGTCGCCCAGGCGCGCTTTGCCATGTAGGGCTTGCAGACGGCAATGCCCGTCGAAGGGAAAATCCCCCGCTTAGACAAAAGCTCCCTTGAAAAGCGGAAATTTTCACCCGTGTTGGTCGAGGCTGCCTCGATGAGAATATTCTCCGACGGCACGCCCAGAGCGCGGCAGCGCTCTGCAAAAAGCTCCGCCTCGGGAGTCGTGAAAAGGGATGAAGTGAGCTTGCCGAGACCGCCGCTGCAGATGAGAAGCGGGGCACGTCCGGAGAGAAACACCTCGGCCGCGTAGTCCGCTACCCGCAAGTCGTAGGTACCCAGGGCGATAATGACATCGGCCTTGTCGGGAACGGGACTCGGGGAGGATAAGAAGTTGTAGATCAGTTCCGCATCTGAGATCATGTGCGAACTCCTTTCGCTTGATAGTTTGAGAGATCCTGGCCCAAAATCGACTGACCCATGAAAGGGGAGCAATTTCAAAATGTAGATTCCGTTTCCTATGGGAAGGAGGCTTCAGTCAAGGTCAGGTCGTATACCGGGAAACGGAGTGAGTGTAGATCAGCGGTGGGCCAGAGTGGCATGGGCATCCCGGAGACCTTCGCAGAGCGCGTCGATATCTTCCTGTGTGGTATAGCGGCAGAGCCCGATACGCAAAGCACCGTCGATCGTTTTGGAATCGAGTCCCATGGCCTCCAGCACGTGGCTGCGGGCACCCTTCTTGCAGGCCGAACTCTTGGAAACATAGACCTCGCGGGCTTCCAGAAAGTTCATCAGGACCTCACTGCGCCAGCCGGGCAGAGAGATGGAAAGAATGTGCGGTGCGCCGCCGCCGATCACCCGCAGTTCCGGAATATCCGCCTGCAAACGACGGATAATTTCCTCCCGCTGGCCGCGCATTTTTTCTGTATTCTCCCGGAGTTTCGGCGCAGCGATCTCGCAGGCGGCGGCAAAGGCGGCGATCTGCGCAGTGGCCTCGGTCCCGGCACGGCGGCTGTCCTCCTGGCTGCCGCCGACGATCATCGGCTTCAGGCGTAAACCTTTGCGGACATACAGGGCGCCGATGCCCTTCGGAGCATGAATCTTATGCCCGCTGACACTGATCATATCGACGCCGAGTGCCTTCGGGGTGAAGGGAATCTTCATGAAGGCCTGAACCGCGTCTGTGTGAAGCAGGGCCTGGGAGCCCGCTGCTTTCAGCATGGCAGAGACGCCGGCAATGTCTGTAACGGCACCGGTCTCGTTGTTGACCAGCATGAGGGAGACGAGGATCGTATCCTCCCGCAGTGCCTCGCGGACTGCATTCACCGAAACCGCCCCGGAGGGTCCGGGCTTCAGACGGGTGACCTCAAAACCGCGTTCCTCCAGCAGGTCGAGGCTGCGACGAATGGCGTCATGCTCGGCCACCGAACTGATGATATGATGCCCCTTGCGCTTCATGCTCTCGGCACCGGAGAGCAGGGCCCAGTTGTCACTCTCGGACCCGCAGGAAGTGAAGATCAGCTCTGCAGGGGTGCAGCCCAGCGCCGAAGCGACCGAAGCGCGGGAGCGGTCGAGGAGTTTCTTTGCTTCCCGGCCGACGGTGTGGGTAGAGCTCGGGTTTCCGAACTCCTGCGTCATGGCGGAAAGCGCAGCCTGCGCGGCTTCCGGGCAGACCTGCGTTGTGGCGGAATTATCCAGATAGTGCATTATCGGTATCTCCATTCAAGATTCTCCGAGCATTGTAGCATCTTGACCTGCTTCTGGCAAGAAAGAAATCGCTGATCTGATTCTTGACCTCGAGGCGGCAGAGTAGTAAGATGGCTTTCAGATTTTATTTTACAGAGCTTATTTCGGAAACAAGGAGCAAATCATATGCAATTCTATATGCCGACGGAACTGATCACGGGAGAGCACTGTGTCACAGAGAACGCGAAGAAACTGGCCCGCTACGGAAAGCACTGCCTGATTGTCACCGGAGGAAGCGCGGCAGCGCGCTCCGGGGCACTGCAGGATGCCGAAGATGCGCTCTGCTCACAGGGGATCTCCTTCACGCATTATGCCGGGATCGAACCGAACCCGACCCTTGCCTCCTGTCAGGAAGGAGGCCGACTGGCCCATGAAGCGGGTGCGGAATTTGTGCTTGGAATCGGGGGCGGCTCTCCACTGGACGCGGCGAAGGCCGTCAGTGTTTTCGCGGCGAATCCCGGGATGACGGAAGAGGTCTTCTATTCTGCGAAGTGGGACCATGCTCCGCTGCCCATCGTGCTGATCGGCACGACAGCTGGAACCGGCAGCGAGGTCACGTCTGTCTCGGTCCTGACCGACTCCGCGGGGAAAAAGCACAGCATCCACGACCGGCGGGTCTATGCCGCGCTGGCCATGGGGGATGCGCGCTACACCATGACACTGCCGCGGTCCGCAACGCTCTCCACCGGGATCGATGCGATCTGCCACTGCATTGAAAGCTACTTCAGCAAGAAAGCAGACCCGTTCTCCCGCCTTTTTTCCGTACAGGGCGTCCAGCTCGGACTCCCGGTGCTCAAGCAGGTGGCAGAAATGGACACGGAGGAGCTGCCGACCCTGCGGCAGAGAGATGCCCTGTATCGGGCGTCCATCCTGGGTGGCATGGCCATCAATCCGACCGGAACGGTGTTTCCGCATAACGTGGGCTATTACCTGACGGAACACTACGGAATTCCACACGGCTTTGCCTGCGCGGCCTTCCTGCCGGAACTGCTGAAGCATGTGCGGGAACAGGCACCGGAGCTCTGTGAGAGCCTGTATAAAGCCTGCGGGACCGGGGAAGAAGAGCTGACTGCGCTGGCGAAAAAAGTGGTACCGGTCCGGGGAATCCGGCTGAGTGAAGAAGAAATCCAGGCCGCTCTCCCACGCTGGGAGAAGAACGGCACGGTCCGCAACACCGTCGGCACGGTGACGTTGGAGCAGATCGCGGAGATGCTGCGGAAGGAATTCTAAGGAGGATATCACGATGATTCGTTTATATAACGGCGGTGTCTATCTGGTTAACGGAAAGGAGCTTGTATCGGAGCAGGAGACGGAGAAGATCCGTTCCCTCTGCGGACAGATCCCGGACAAGGCGGAAGCCCGGAAAGGGACTATCGCCTGGTCGATCCTGAAGAACCACAACACCACAGAGGATATGGAACACCTGCGGCTGCGCTTTGACGCGATGGCGTCCCACGACATCACGTTTGTCGGGATTATCCAGACAGCGAAAGCTTCGGGAATGAAGGAATTCCCACTGCCCTATGTGCTGACCAACTGCCACAATTCCCTCTGTGCCGTAGGCGGTACCATCAACGAGGACGACCATATGTTCGGCCTTTCCGCTGCAAAGAAATACGGCGGGATCTATGTTCCCCCGCATATGGCGGTGATCCATCAATACATGCGAGAGATGCATGCCGGCTGTGGCAGGATGATCCTCGGCTCGGATTCGCACACGCGCTACGGGGCGCTGGGTACCATGGCGATCGGAGAGGGCGGCGGAGAACTGGTGAAGCAGCTGCTGCGCGACACCTATGACGTATCCTATCCCGGCGTGGTCGCGGTGTATCTCACAGGAAAGCCGCAGCCCTTTGTCGGACCTCAGGACATTGCCCTGGCCATCATCGGCGCGGTCTTCAAAAATGGTTATGTGAAGAACAAGGTCATGGAGTTTGTCGGACCGGGTGTGGCTTCGATGACGGCCGATTACCGCAACGGTGTGGATGTCATGACCACCGAGACCACCTGCCTGAGCTCTGTCTGGCGTACCGATGGAGAGACAAAGGCCTTTTTGGAAGCCCACGGCCGAGGAGAAGACTATTGCGAACTGAACCCGGCGGCGCTGGCTTACTACGACGGCTGTGTCGAAGTGGACCTGTCCGCGGTGAAGCCGATGATCGCCCTGCCCTTCCATCCATCCAATGTGTATGAGATCGACGAGCTGAACGCAAACCTCGGCGACATCCTCTCC
>CAZMXF010000144.1:0-6464 GCA_964570015.1 uncultured Oscillospiraceae bacterium
CGCCGTAGTGCAGCGCGTCGATGGGCTTCATCTTTGCGGCCTTGTTCGCCGGATACAGTCCGAAGATCACGCCGATCAGGAAGCAGAACAGGACTGACAAAAGAACGACCCTTGCGTTCAGCCGGAAAGAAATAGAGGCGCTGGCCGTAATGGCAGAGATGATCTGAAGGATTCCCCAGGAGACGAAAATTCCCAGTGCGCAGCCCAGCATGCACAGCACCACCGCTTCGATCAGGAACTGCACCAGGATGGTTCGCCTGCTGGCGCCGATGGCTTTCCGGATGCCGATCTCGCGGGTGCGTTCTGTCACCGTGACCAGCATGATGTTCATGATCCCGATTCCGCCGACGATCAGGGAGATTGCTGCGATCCCGCCCAGCAGGATGTTCAGGAAATTGCTGATGCGGCCCATGGCTTCTTCGATCATGTTCTGTGAGGAGATGGAGAACGCATCGTCGTCTTCGTTGAACCGCTCCAGCAGCAGATTCTTCATGACCTCTTCGGCCTGGTCGAGGGTATACCCCTCCGCCGCTCCGATGTAGAAAGTCGAGATCGTTGATCCGTTGTCTGTGGAGAGGCGCATGAGGGAGGTATAGGGGATATACGCCGTCTTCATCCCGCCGGAAAGGATCGTCGCCAGTGACTCCTCTTCGTCCTCCAGCACGCCGACGACGGTATACTTAATGCCGTTGAGAGATATTTCTTTCCCCAGGCAATCTTTATAGCCGATCAGGTCCTCCGCAGTCCCCTCCGGGATTACGCAGACCCGATTGCTGTTTTTCACGTCGCTGGCGGCAATGAACCGCCCCATGGTCAGCTGCATGCTCTGGATCTTATATTCGTCCTGGGTGACGCCGTAGACATTGAAGTCCGCGCTCTCCGTGCCGAACTTGCCCGTCGCCGTGCTCGCGGCATAAGGTGCTACGGCCGCGATGCTCGGTTCAGTGTCCACCCATGCTTCCAGATCCTGCAGCTTCACTGGGACGCCTTTGTCATCGGTCACCCGCACCGTAAGCAGACTGCTGCCGAGGCTGGAGACTTCACTGGTGATGGAACTTGTCGCGCTGTCCACCAGGCTCACCAGCACCACCAGTGCCATCACGCCTATGATGATGCCGAGCATCGTGAGGGCCGCCCGCATCTTGTTCGCTCCGATGCTGCGGAGTGCCATTTTCACTGCCATCATCAGAGCGTCACCTCCGTCAGCCGTCCATCCAGGATATGAACGACCCGTCTGGCCTGACGGGCGATGTCGTTGTCGTGGGTGATCAGGACGATCGTGTTGCCCTGCTCATGCAGTTCCTGAAACATCTGCATGATCTCCCGGCTGGTCCGTGAATCCAGGTTTCCCGTTGGTTCGTCTGCAAGGATCAGCGACGGCTTCGTGACCAGAGCCCGTGCCACGGCAACGCGCTGCTGCTGGCCGCCGGAGAGTTCGGTCGGCAGATGTTTGGCCCGGTTGGCCAGTCCGACGCGTTCCAGTGCCTCACGGACCCGCCGCTGCCGCTCCGCCCGCTTCACCCCCTGATAGATCAGGGGCAGCTCCACGTTCTCTTCTGCGGATAGTTTAGCGATCAGGTTGAAGCTTTGAAACACAAAGCCGATCTTCCGGTTGCGTACATTCGCCAGCTCGTTTTCCGAATAGGCTTCGATGGGCATGCCGTCCAGAAGATATTGTCCTCCGTCTGCCACATCCAGACAGCCGATGATGTTCATGAGCGTCGATTTTCCGGAGCCGGACGGTCCGATGATGCTGACAAATTCTTTCGGATAGACATGCAGATTGGCATGGTCCAGAGCGTGAACGCGTTCCTCACCGATCTGATATATTTTAGAGACATCTCTGAGTTCGATCACGATTCCGTCCCCCCGCTCAGCGCCGATTGTTTCCCGACCGGCCATTCATTCCGGGGCCGCCCATCATCATATAGAAGTTGTCCTCTTCCTTCTCGGTATAAAAGACCGTGGTCCCCTCTTCGATTCCGCTGCGGATCTCCGCAAAATCGTCGTTGGAGATCCCGACCTCTACCGGCATGTTGCCGCCGAAGGTCTTTGTCTCCTCGTCATAGGACGTGTAGACAAATGCGCCCGCGCTGGTTCGGTGGATGGCGTCTGCGGGTACGATGAGCACATTCTCACTGCCCTGGATGTTGACAATCACGTCTGCGGACATACCGCTGAGCATGCCTTTTTCCTTGGCGAAAGTGACCTCCGCAGAATACGTTGTCACGCCGCCGCTGCTGTTGGCCGTGCGGTCTACATCCGTCACAATCCCGTCAAAGTGGTTCTCCCCTACCGACTCGATCGTGACCTCAGCCGGCTGTCCGATTTCCAGAGACAGGATGTCCGCCTCGTCGACGTCGATGTTCACCAGCATGCTGATATCCGGCGCCATCGTAACGATCACGATGCCGTCCTCGTCCTCCTTTGCGGTTGCTGTCGTTGTCCCCGTCGCCGCCACATCTGTCGCGGTGCTTCCCATGGCGGAATACATACCGTAGGATGTCATGCCGGTCTGGCCTGCAGACGCAGCGGAGGCGTTTGCGCCTGTCGCCGTCTTGTCGTTTTCGTCATAGTCAATCCGCAGGATCGAACCGTCAAACGGTGCCCGCAACGCCCCGCCCTGATACAGGCCCAGCAGCTCCAGCAGGGTCTTTTCCTTCTCCTTGCGCTCCCGCAGCACGCTGTTGTAATGGGCACTGTAGCCGGTATCCGTCAGATTGAAGAGGATGCTCGCTGCATTCACCAGCATGTTTTCGCCGAAGGTAACCTGGGATACCGTCCCAGTGAAGCCGGTCACCCGAAACACGCTGTGGATGGTGAGTGTGCCGCTGCCGAGTTCAACGCCGTTTTCATTCAGGATACGGACTTCTTCGTCGACTTCGGGTCCGTTGTCCGTCACCAGTACCGTCACGAGATCTCCGACCCGTTTTTCCACACTTCCGTCGATCACGTTGCCGTTTGCCCGCTCCACTCGCACTTTGTCACCGGCGGAAAGACTGTCGTTCTCAAACTCTGCCGCCATTTTCCCGTCCAGGGAAATCAGGGCCAAAGCGCCGTTTTCCACCATACAGGCCGCCACATCCGTCTTTGCTTTGGCGTAGATCTTTTTCACCCGTCCCGAGACACCCGCCGTCACGTTGGTATTCACCCTGTCTCCGCTGGAGGAGGCCAGTTCCTTATCCAGCTCGTTCAGCTCCTCCTGGACCGACGCCATTGTGCTAAGAACCGAAGTCAGGTCCAGCGTAGCGATCAGATCACCTTTCCGCAGTTTGTCGTTTGACTTGACCATCACCTCGTCGATCTCGACGCCCTCCGGGACTGTGACTTTTTCCGTGTCGACGTCCTCGATGGTGCCGGATCCGCTGACCCGGGTGCTGATGCTGCCGATGGACGCGTCATAGGTGAGGACCTCATCCCCCTCTGTCGCCATACTGGCTTCCACACGCTTGCGCAGGACGTTGACCGCATACAGGATCCCGCTCGCCACGATTGCGAGAATCACCAGCACGGTGATCCATCTGCGTCTGCGTTTTCTTCTCTTTGCCTTGTTGAGCGCCTCAAACAACGCATCGTCGTTTTTTCTTACTTCGTCCATGGGGATCCCCTCCGATAGAAAGCGTCCGGCTGATATGATACTTCAGGTCAGGCAGATGTTGGTGAACATGCCGCGCCGGTTTTGTGAATAATCTGTGAACCTTACACATCATTTCATCTGTCTCATCAGATATGCCAAATGGGCTGCAGCGACTTGCTGCAGCCCATTTCATTTCGTGTTTTATGGAATGAGGCTCTACGCTCGTCTATGCATGGATCAGCAGCCCGTACTTTCGTACCAGCGGAGCGAGAGTCTCCTCTGTAAGTGGACCGCAGTAGAGTGCACGGCCTTGGTAGAGCCGGAGCGCCTGTTCCAGCAGTCCGGCATCGTCGCAGACCAGGCAGAGCGGCTTTTTGATCATGTACTGGCTCTCCGCGAAAAGCTCCAGATCCTCCGTTTCACGGATTGACAGAGCAACAATCGGTGCATCCTCATCCATGGCATCCATCAGATCCTCTTCCAGGTCCTCGGAGCAGTCGATGACCTCCCCGATTTCCACCTTAGGATCCAGCCAGAAGAGTTCCTGCTCCGTAGCTGCAGGCAGCCGATCAGTGCACTGGGGCCGGATCGATGCCGGCTGCAGAAGCGCCGTTCCGGTTTTCAATGCCGCAATGTGCTCAGCCGTAGTGCCGCAGCAGCCTCCGAAAATCCGGACGCCGGCTTCGGCCATCTCCTGCAGGTGGGCTGTGAACTGCTTGGGCGGGCAGTTGTATACCGTCTCATCCCCACGGATTTCGGGGATCCCTGCATTGGGCTTTGCAATCAGAGGAACATGGGCATGTTCATACAGACGGCGAAGCTGGGTAACCATCTCCCTGGGGCCGACAGAGCAGTTCAGCCCGAACGCGTCGATTTCCATCCCCTGCATGATCTGCAGGACTGCCACCACATCCGATCCGCTCAGCGTGCGCCCTTTTGCGTCACATGTAAAGGTGACAAAGATCGGTTTCCGGCTGACACTACGCACGGCAAGAACCGCAGCACGCGCTTCCGCCAAAGCCATCATCGTTTCGATCACGAACAGATCTACGCCGGCTTTTTCAAGTGCTGCGGCCTGCTCTGTATAGACCTCTACCAGCTCCTCAAACGTGACATCTCCCAGCGGAGAGAGAAAATGCCCGGTCGGAGCGATGTCCCCCGCGACCAGAGCCTTTCCCGCAACTGCATCATGGGACAGCGCAACCAGACGGAGATTGAAATCCTCCACCGCATGAGATAATCCATGGGCTTCCAGCTTGATGCGGTTCGCCCCGAAGGTAGGTGCATAGATTACATCGCTCCCTGCTTCAACATAGGCCCGCTGGATCTTCCGGATCACGTCCGGATGCTCCAGTGTCCAGGCTTCCGGGCAGTCTCCCCCGCCGAACCCGTGCTTTTGGAGTTCGGTACCGGTTGCGCCGTCCAGAATCATCGGAAAAGTCAGTTCCACTCGTCGTCTTCCTCCTCATAGAAAAACATCTGTTCCGGGTATTCCCGGTTGAAATCTGCGTTGCCGGAGAGCTCCAGATACCGGAAGTTTTTCCGGATCTCTTCCAATTCCTTTCCGGTTTCCGGTTGCAGCACCGCCATCCGGGCGCCGGATAGCGAACTGTTCCCCATCAGGACGGCACGTTCTGTCAGGCAGGCGGGAAACATCCCGATGACAGCGGCACTGCGGATATCCATATAGGTTCCGAAACCGCCGGCCAGATAGAGAGCGTCCAGGTCCTCTGCCTTTATTTCCGCTTCTTTCAGCAGAACCGCGATTCCCGCTGCAACCGCGGCTTTTGCCAGCTGCAGCTTGCGGACATCCGCAGCGGTGAGGAACACACTGCGATCATCGGTCAGATAGAAGATCCCGTTTCCCTTTTCATCCTCACCAAGGTATTCTTCATAGCCCTCCGGCGCTTCATCCGGGGCACAGAGCCGTCCGCTCCCGCTGATCAGGCGCTTCTCCAGAAGCCTTGCAAGCAGGTCGATGAGTCCGGAACCGCAGAGTCCGCGCGGGGCAGCGTTCCCTACCACGTCGTACTCCGGCTTTTCTCCGTCCCAGCGGACATGGCTCACCGCCCCGGTGATCCCGGGCATCCCGCAGGCAATGCCGACGCCCTCAAAAGCCGGCCCTGAGGCAACCGCGCAGCCAAGGAATCCGTTTTCCTTGCAGAGCGCCATCTCCCCGTTGGTTCCGATATCCAGAAAGAGCGCTCTCTTTCCGCTGCGGCGAAGTCCCGCGGCGAGCAGTCCTGCCGTGATATCGCCCCCGATATAACCCGCGACACAGGGGGCATAGCGGACGCCCCGCTCCCGGGGTTCATCCCCGCGGAAGAAGACCGCCGGCCGGAATGGGGCCACGGCAATTCCGGTGGGGGAGATGCCGGCGTAAAGATGCTGCATGACGGTATTGCCGGCAATGAAAATGGTTTGAAGATTCTCCGGTTCCGCACCGAGGCTTCGGATCAGGCCATGGATCTGATCCCGGATGACCCGCTTCAGCTGCTGCAGGCCGTCCGGATGCTCCATGCAGTACTGGCAGCGGGTGATGACGTCGGCACCGAACGCAGCCTGAGCGTTCCAGGCTGTGGCGATGCCCAGGCTGCTGCCGTTTTCCATGTTCAGGAGTTCCACCACCACGGTTGTGGTGCCCAGATCAACCGCCGCTGCGAGTGTGGCCGGGAGCTTTGACTTTGACGCTGAATTGTCCGCTTCCAGAACAGGGGCAGCCGCCTTCTCCGCCCCGGCGATGGAGCCGCCGGAGAGTTCCCGTACCTCCACCGTACAGCCGGGTACCGCGGACGTCTGACAGGCGAGGACCGGTTTTCCGTCGCAGAGCACCCGGCACTGTCCGCAGCTTCCGTTGCCGCCGCAGGGTGCAGACATTGCTACGCCT
>CAZMXF010000145.1:0-6413 GCA_964570015.1 uncultured Oscillospiraceae bacterium
CATGTGGGAAGTATTAGTATTTTATAATAATTCAGCAGACAAAGGTGCCGATCTTCTCCCCGGCGAGCACGCGGAGAATGTTCTTCGGATCCGCCAGCGCAAAAACGATCACCGGCAGATTGTTGTCCATCGCGAGGCTCGTGGCGGTAGAGTCCATCACCTGCAGACGGCGGCTCAGCACTTCGGTGTAGCTGATCTCGTCAAACTTCACAGCGCTCGGATCCTTCCGCGGGTCGGCGCTGTAAACGCCGTCGATGTTCTTCGCCAGCAGGATTGCGTCCGCTCCGATCTCCGCCGCACGCAGGACCGAAGCCGTATCCGTGGAGAAGAAAGGATGACCGGTGCCGCAGGCAAACAGTACGACTTTTCCGCTCTCGAGATACTCGATGGCTTTCCTCACATCATGGCGCTCTCCGACGCCCTGGATATCCACAGCCGTCATAACCCGTGCGTCTACGCCACACTGGCGGAATACGTCCCCGACCGCGAGGCAGTTCATGGCCGTGGCCAGCATGCCCATCCGGTCAGCACTGACCCGCTCGACCTTTCCGGCACCGTCCTTGACACCGCGCCAGAAATTGCCGCCGCCGATCACGATCCCAACTTCAGCGCCCTGAGCAAGAGACTGTTTCACACTCTCACAGACCGAGGTCACAAAGTCAAAATCAAAGCCTGTTCCTTTTCCTCCGCTGAGGGCTTCTCCGCTGATTTTAATCAGGACTCTCTTGTATTTCACGCTCATTGAAATATATGATCCTTTCTGATTCTCATTCGCTTTATGTTCCCGGTTAGTTTATCACAAGAGGCGTCTCTTGACAATCGAAAATTTCATTCAGCGGACCGCAAGGGCATTATCTCTCGATTTGTTAAGAAATTTTAAGAGTTTTTTCGTTTTACAGGCTTGTTATTCTTCCATTTTATGTTATAATAGTTACAATAAGTGACATATTTGTATTTTCTTCTTTTATTTGCTGCAAATCTTATGCAGACTCACTACAAGGAGAAAGTTAAAATGACAGGAATTAATCTGAAAGACGAAGCACGCCGGCGCGGTGTTCCCCGTATCGGAGATCCGTACCGCTGCCAGGAGCTGGAACCCAACCATCTGTATGAGATCTATATGGATGAGTTCAACAACGAGTATATCATTCGCCGCGGCATCCTGACCATCGTCACCGGAGACGGCCGCGTTTTCTGAACGCACACAATCCATAGCTCTTTGTGTGCTGCGGATTATCATGCTCTCTTCTACTGTCATAAAGCTTAGCGTGTCAGCGCTCCATCTTTATTGGGATGGGGCGCTGTTTTTGGTTTCCCGATCGGCATCGGGAAACAGAACTCATTCTTGAAAGCCGACGTTTTATATGATAAAGTATATTAAAATCATTCATTAATATTCATGAATTCTTCTTCGGAGCCTCGGGTTTCTCCGGTCTTTGGGAAGAGAAGAGGAGAACGGGAATGAAAAAAAAGTTTCTGGCAATGCTTCTCGCGTGCGCGTCACTTTTCACCGCGGGCTGCGGAAGCATTGGTACAAATTCATCCCAATGGATTGATTCCAGTATCGAGGGGAATGTTACCGCAGACACCGTAGTTTCCCTGAAAGATGACTTCGCCGCCGCAGCAAACCAGGATCTGTATGCATCCGGGGAAAGTGAAGGGCGGACCATCGTGAATATTTCCCGTATGGTGACGGACAGGAAGCGGGCGCTGCTGTCGGACACTTCCGTCACGGGCAAAGGCATTGAAGAAGTCCGCAAATACGCAGCGCTGGCAGAAGACCACGCCGGGCGGCAGGCTCTCGGCGTCACACCGCTGGAGCCCTATCTCCGCTCGATTGAGAGCATCACATCTGTCGAAGAACTGTATGCTTGGATCGCGGATCCCTCGGCCAACCCGCTCGGCGCCTCGCCGGTGGCGGTAACCGGTCCGGGTCGTTCACAGGTGGCGCCGTCTTCCTACTTTGTGCTGCTCGGGAATGCCAGTTTCACGCTGACCCGGCAGAACAGCTCTTCTGATGCTTATTTCAGCATGAACGAAACAGATCTTGAGAAAATGGTGATGGTGGAAGACAAAGTCACCTGTGTGCTCGAACAGATGGGTTACACGAAAGATCGGATCCAGGCACTACTCGACGATACCTGGCAGGTTGAAAAAACGCTTGCCAATCTCGTGGACGATTCGCTCAACGAAGAAGAGGACATGACTTATACCCGGGAAGAGATTGCCTATATCCAGGGGGATTTCCCCATGACGGAATACCTCGATCAATGGGGGTACAGCAAATGTGATCATTTTCTTGCGGATGCGCAGTACCTGAAGTCGGTGGATAATGTCTGTTCCAGATATCTGGAGAAGATGAAATCCATGCTGATCGTCAAATATGTGCTGGCCCTCGGACCCTTCCTGGACGAGGATACCGCCCGCACTTTTGAGAGGATCGATGTGCCGCGCGGCGTGAAGCTTGAGCCGGATGAACGCACCGAAGAGCAAAAGGCCGACGACAGGCTGTTTGCGGAACAGATCGGCCGAACCGCTCTTGTGGCGCCGCTGAACGAAGCCTATCTGGACGCGTATGTCAGCCCGGATGTCTATGACAGGCTGTACAGCATGACCACAGATCTCATCGATGTCTATCGCGATATCTTTGCAAACGAGGACTGGCTCTCCGAAGAGGGCAGAGCGCTCTGCCTTGAGAAACTGAATGCCCTCAGGATCCATGTGGTTTTCCCGGACAAGGGCGATTATTCCGACCTCAACATTGTCCCCGCGGAGGAGGGCGGCAGCTTCCTTGAAGCCGCGCTGGCCGTGTACGGGTTCGGCGTCCGGAAGAGCGCAGCGCTTGCCGCCGAAGAGGTCAATCTGGACAAATGGGATCCGTATTCCACCATGCTCTCCACCACTCAGACCAACTCCTTCTACTATCCGACCATGAACGGCATTTTCATCTGCGCCGGTATCCTTGACGATCCGGCTTTTACCCCGGAGATGAGCGACGAGGAGATGCTGGCCGGAATCGGAACCGTCGTCGGGCACGAGATTACCCACGGCTTTGACGCCAACGGCGTTCTGTACGACAAGGACGGAATCAAGCAGACCTGGCTGCCGGAAAAAGACCGTTCAGCCTTCGGTGACAGGACGATCAAGGTCACTTCCTACTACAGCGGCATGACCCCGTTCCAAGGATCCGGGCTCTACAACGGCACCCGGGTTCAGGTCGAGGCCACAGCGGACATGGGCGGCATGAAGGCGGTCCTGGCACTCGCAGCCCGGAAGGATCACTTTGATTATGACAGATTCTTCCGCCAGTTTGCCCGGCTCTGGTCTTCCCAGATCTCGTACGATCATGAGAAATACCTGTTTGAGAGTGACGTGCATCCGCTCGATTATCTGAGAATCAACGTCACGCTTGCACAGTACGATGAGTTCCTGAGCGCCTACGACATTCACGAAGGTGACGGCATGTTTATTCCCGAAGGCAAACGGGTTAAAGTCTGGTAAAGGAGAACGAAAATGAGTGAAGCGATCATAGAACTGAAGAATATCAGGAAACACTATGGCAAGCACGAGGTGCTCAAGGGCGTTGACATGCAGATCAACCGCGGGGATATTTACGGTCTGATCGGCCGAAACGGTGCCGGCAAGACAACCATTTTCAAAATGATCCTGGGTCTGTCGGAGATCACCGAAGGAACGGTCTCCATCGCGGGAAGCAGCACCCGGTCGGAATTGTATAAGAACAGAGGCAAGATCGGTTTCCTGGTCGGGAGCAGGTTCTTCAACTATCTCTCCGCACGTGAGAACCTCAAATACTATGCCACAGTCAAAGGAATTCCACACCGCCAGATGAAAAGCGAAATCGACCGTGTGCTGGAGATCGTCGGCCTGCAGAATGTCAAAAAGCCGTACAAGACCTTTTCCCTCGGCATGGGTCAGCGCCTCGGCATCGCAGGCGCCATTCTCGGCAACCCCGAGATCCTGATCCTGGACGAGCCGACCAACGGCCTTGACCCGCAGGGCATCGCGGACGTCCGCCATATGGTCCAGCGCTTCCGGGAAGAATTCAACATGACGGTCGTCATTTCGTCCCATATCCTCGGTGAACTGGAGAACACCGCAGACCGGTTCGGCATCATCAACGAGGGCGTTGTCGTCAAAGAGATCACCAAGGCGGACCTTGCGGAGAAAGAATCCGCCATCGAAATTGCCGTGGATGATCTGGAGAAAGCCAGGAAGCTTCTCACCGAGGGCGGCGTGAAGATCATGCGTGAAGTCGAGGAGCGCTCTACCCTGGAGGATTATTATTTCAAGCTTGTCGGGGGTGGCAAAGAGTGAGAAGGCTGATCAGAGCGGATCTGAGGAGGATATTGGCCAAGCCCGGATTCTATATCTGTCCGCTGATCCTTTTCGCACTTTTCGTTTACGGGCTTTTCCAGTCTCCGGTCGAGTACGACAGTTATTATGACAGTCTCGAAATCCAGCTCAACTATCTGTATCCTTTCCTGGTCCTTCTGCCGATCTTCACCTGTGTGTACGGCGATGAACTGAGATCCGGCACCATGGTCACCGCCATTGGCAGAGGCCTCTCCAGAACAAAGGTTATCTTTGCGAAGTTTATCGACACGCTTGTGCTGTCTTTCACATTCTGCCTGTTTTTCCTGCTGATGGATCAGATCACGTTCGACCGCTTTTCTGTTGTACTGACAAAAGTCCAGGTTCTGAGGGTTCTCTCCGCCTATTTGGCATGCTGGCTGAAGATTCAGGGCTTCTGTGCATTCGCGGCGATCTTCGTTTATCTGACGTGGAATTCTTCTGTCGGCGTGATTGCGGGACTGATCTCCATCGCATTCTCCAAAATGATCCTGGACTGGCTCCAGTCCCACACCCATCTCCCCTTCTATGATTCCACCCTCCTGGGACAGGCGGACCAGGCCCGCAGGCAGTTCGACGCAGGCAATCCGTGGGTGCACCACATTCTCTTCGTGCTGCTGTGGTATGCGGTGTTTCTCGCCTTCAGCGCACTGTTCTTCAACAGAAAGGAGCTTGACCTATGAGAAGGCTGATTCGGGCGGATATTCGGAGAATTCTGAAAAAGCGCTCCGTTATTATCCTGTTCTTTCTCATGCTGCTTTACCTGTGCCTCATAGTAATCGGATCTTTTCCGGCATTTGATCAGGACCCTCTCGTGCCTGTAAAAGAACTGATGTCTCACACGCGGATGCCCGAGCTTGTGCTCGGCCTTGTGATCCTGTTCGGCGTCTATGCGGACGACTTTCGGTCGATGACCTATACCTGTGTGATCGGTCGGGGCCTGACCCGCAGCAAGCTGGTACTGGCCAAGCTGCTCGATACCGTGATTCTGGCCGCCCTCATGTATGGGATCATCACGCTTGTCCTGTCCGTTGGTCTGAAGTTTGTCGGCTGCAGCTTCACTCCCAGACTCAGCAGAGCGTTCTATATGACCATCTTCATTACGGTATACAAGACCGTTGGGTATATCGCGCTCTCTTCCATGATCCTGTACATTACCAACAACATTCCCCTCACGACCATTTCCCTGCTGCTGCTTTATATCGCGGTGCCCTTTTCGGCACTGCTCTTCTCCCTGAACGCACAGGTCAAAGCCCTTCATATTGAACGTCTCCATTATGCCGGTCTCGCCGACAACGCATTCAGTGATTTTCTGTTCGGTTCTGCCGGCATGGGAATCGGCAAGCTCCTCCTCGGCCTGCTGGTTTATCTGGGGCTGGTTCTGTTTGTGACCGTGAAACTCTTCGACAAGAAAGAACTGGAGTTCTGAGACAGGGATCCCAAGTCCGATAAGAAAAAGGTAAACCGGAAGTTTGCGATGGCAAAGTGCTTCTCGCAGACTCCCGGTTTTTTCATATCAGCATATGATTTGCTTCTTATTCCGGCAGGACTTCAATTCTCCTTCTGATCCAGGAAAGCAAAAATTCTCTCCCAGTACTGAACCAACATATCCGAGTCGGTCATATAGAGTTCATGTTTCATATTCGGCATCCGGAAAAACTCCGCCTTCGGGACATGCCTGAGGAATTTCATCTGGGAGTCGTTTTTTACCACCGTGTCATTTCCGGCCTGGCAGAGCAGGACCGGAATCCGGATCCGGGATGCCCAGAACCCGCTCGTCACCCTTGCACAGGCTTTCGCCGATTCCATTCCCCAACCGAGGGATGCCGTTCTGGTCTGGAGCTTTCTGTCAGCCAGCCGTTTCTGAAAGTAGAAGTGATAGCGGCAGGCAGAAGAGTCGCAGCTGTTCTCAAAGTCCTCTTTTTCGAACTCATTGGTCGGATGAACGGGTTCCGCTCGTCTGCCGTGAAGACTCTTTAGTTTTGCCCCGGCATACACCAGCGGAACCGGGATCTTTCCGAAGCTCAGGCCAAGCATCGGGG
>CAZMXF010000146.1:0-6387 GCA_964570015.1 uncultured Oscillospiraceae bacterium
GGGATAGGCTTCACGTCCAGGCGGACGGTGCAGCAGCAGAGAGATCTCACGATAAGCCACTGCCTGCTTGGAGAGATCGTCGTAGATGATAAGGACATCTTTGCCCTTGTGCATGAAATACTCACCCATGGCCGCGCCGGCATAGGGGGCGATGTAAAGCATCGGGGCGGATTCGGACGCACTGGCACAGACCACGATGGTATAGTCCATCGCGTTATGCTCGCGAAGCTTCTGCACACATCCTGCCACCGTCGACTCCTTCTGGCCGATGGCGACATAGATGCAGATCATATCCTTGCCCTTCTGGTTGATGATGGTATCGATGGCGATCGCTGTCTTGCCGGTCTGCCGGTCACCGATGATCAGTTCGCGCTGCCCACGCCCGATGGGTACCAGGGCGTCGATGGCCTTGATACCGGTCTGCATCGGAACCGATACCGGACGGCGTGAAATGACACCGGGGGCCGGGCTCTCGATGGGTCGGGTCTCGGTGGTATGAATCTCCCCGCCGCCGTCGATGGGATTGCCGAGGGAGTCAACCACGCGTCCGATCATCTCCTCACCCACCGGCACCTCAATGATACGCCCGCTGCGGCGGACCTCGTCGCCCTCCTGCAGACCGGAGTAGTCACCCAGCAGCACGACGCCGATGTTGTCTTTCTCCAGGTCCATTACCATGCCGCGCAGGTCTCTGTTGAATTCAATCAGCTCGCCGGCCATGGCATCCGAAACCCCGGAAATGCGGCAGATTCCATCAGAGACACTGATCACGGTTCCCTTTTGGTAGACCGCCGTCTCCCGATCAACGCCGGCCAGTTCCTCCTTCAGCGCATCGATAAGTGTCTCGTCGTCATGCTCGAGCACGCTGACCGAATCTTTCGCCCGCTGCAGCATGCCTTTGAGCGTGCTGTCATAAACGGTGTCGCCGACTTTCAGGTAGGCACCGCCGATGAGACTCTCGTCCGCTTCGGCTGTGATCCTGATCTGGTCTTCGGTTGTCGTCTCCCCTGCTTCATGCAGCGCATGCAGGATTGCCGCCTTCACTCTGGCGATGTCTTTCTCCGGCGTTTCTGTCACGCCGTGCATCTCCACCGGAATGAAGCCCTTCTCCTGAAATGCCATCAGGTCGCCGCGGGTGATGTGGAGCTTTTTCTCTGCACGGTCGATCAGACGTTCCGTCATCCGATCACGGGCATCCGCGTACTTTTCATCCGCCAGCATCACCGAAGCCTGCGCGATCACCTCTTCCATGGTGTCACGGGTCAATGCAGTACGCGCTGACTTTGTCTGATACTGCAGGGATTTTTCATTATCCGCATTCAGCTCTTCTACCGCCCTGCGGCTCACAGCCTCTGCGCGTTCTTTTTCGGCAGCGGCGGATTCTCGCGCCGCACTCAGGATGCCGGCGCACTCCTTCTCGGCAGAGGCGTTGGTTTGCTCGATTCCTTCCAGAAGCGTCTTTGCATTTGCCGATGCAGCTTCCGCAGCCTGCAGCGACTCTTCAACCTGCGCCCTGCGCCCGCCAAACATCTTCGGAATCAGTTTTCTTCCGATAAAATACAATGCCGTCGCGAGGATGGCAAAGTTAATCAATCCGTAAACCAGGGTATATCCCGTTGTCATAGTCCGGTCATCCCTCCTTTCTACCGTATTGGTCCATTCTGTTTACTCTTCACCCAACAGCTTTTCGGTCAGCAGCGCCGCAAGTTCAGGGGCCGCCTCATGAAGCTGCTGTGCAGTCTTATCCTGTCTCTGGGAGAGCGCCGCTTCCGCGTCCTTGCGATTCTGGACAGAGGCTTTCTTTGCCTCCTGCAGCACCTCCGCGTTGTGCTTTTCGATTTCTTCCGCATTCAAAGCCAGGATCTTCTTTGCCTCTTCACGGCTTTTGGCCTTTTCGTCCAGAAGCCGGGCATCGTTCTCTTCGATACGGGCCTTTGCTTCCTCTTCCTCCCGGAGCTTTGCGTCGATACGGGCCTGACGCTCTTCCATGAAGGAGATTACGGGTTTATACAGGAAGCGATTGAGTAAAAACAACAGCAGAAAGAAGTTAATGACTGTCCATATAAGTTCAGATATGTTGATACTGATCATGGACTGTCTCCTCGTATTGTTTCGATAGTAAATGCCGGATCAAACTTTTGAAACCAGCATGAATGCGATCAGCAGGCCGTAGATCGTCAGCGCCTCGATCATACCGAGGGAGACAATCAGGGTGGAGCGGATGTTGCTGGCTGCTTCGGGCTGGCGTGCAATAGCGTCCATTGCCTTGGAGGCCGTCATTCCCTGTGCAATAGCCGGTGCGATCGTGCTGATTGCAATGGTAAGTGCAGCTGCAATTGCGATAATTCCAGAAGATGCCATGAGTATTTCCTCCTAATATAAAAATAGTATTGAAATGAAGTATGCAAAACTACTCTTCTTCCTCTGCCGCCTCCGCAAGATAGAGGGAAAGCAGCATCGTAAAGACAAGCGCCTGGATCAGACAGAACAAAAGGCTCAGGACATTCATGATCAGCGGCGCCGCAATGGGGAAAATGTTGTACAGATTCTCAGTAACCGACTCTTCTCCGTAAAGATTGCCGTAAAGACGCAGGGCCAGCGAGAACGGACGCACAAACTGTTCGATAATTGCAAGGAAAAACAGCGGCAGCGGCATTGACGTCAGAACGCTTTTGATATAATGTCCGAAGCCTTTTTCCTTTACACCAACCGTATGTATGACGAAAAAAGCGACAATCGCCAGGCCTGCCGTAACAGAAAGGCTTGCCGTGGGGACATGGAACGCCTTGAGGTGTCCGGCACCAGGCAGCAGTCCGGAATAGTTGCTGATAACGATGAAAATAAAGAAGGTCGCCATGACCGGAAAGTACTTTTTACAAAGCTCCGTTCCCAGCGTTCCGTTAAAATAATTCTGCAGACTGCCAACCGCCATCTCCGCAACATTCTGCAGTTTTCCCGGCACGTCTTTCATATTCCGCGTTGCCAGCCAGCTTAGCAGGGTAAGAACCAAGATGATCGCCCACATCGTTGTTACCGTACCGGTAACTTCCAGTGGTCCGATTGAAAATAATGCATGGGTGGTTTCTTCCATCAACTCACCTCCTTCATTCAGACAAGATTTATATTATCATACACCTTTTTTCATTTTTTGAAAAGGGCTTTTCCGTATCCATTCTATTTACAGTTGTGCAGTTTTTGTTTTCGCCTGCCCCTGTGGGCCGTAGTAGCACATACCCAGCATGGTGATGTCGTCAAACTGCGGTGCATCTCCGACAAAGGCATCAAGACTCTCCCGGACCGCTTTCAGTTGAGCTTCCGGTGAGGCTTCCGGATCACGATTCAGCGCTTCCAGCATCCGTTCGGTGCCGAAGAGCTCATTCCGTGTGTTCGTTGCCTCGGGGACGCCGTCTGTATAGACAAACAGTCGGTCTCCGGGGTGAAGCTCAAAACTGTGCTCCCGGAACACCATATCCTCCATGGCGGCTACCACCATCGAATGCCGGTATATCACCAGTTCATGCCTGCCGCCTCTGCGGCAAATGACGGGGTGCTCATGTCCGGCATTGACAGCAACCCCCTTTCCGGTGGAGAGTTCCAGAATGGCCATCCACACCGTGACGAACATTTCCGTCTCGTTTCCGTCACAGAGCTGATTGTTGACATGGAAGAGAATTTCGGCGGGGCTGTCGCCCATTTGGGCACGGTTCTTGATCAGGGTCTTCGTGATGACCATGAAAAGCGCCGCAGGCACTCCTTTTCCGGAGACGTCGGCCATCACCATGGCCAGATGGTCATCGTCCACCAGGAAGAAGTCATAGAAGTCACCTCCTACTTCTTTCGCCGGAGTCATGGTGGCAAAAATATCAAAGTCATCATGATCCGGAAACGCCGGAAACACGCTGGGAAGCATATCCGCCTGGATCTGCTTGGCCACATTCAGCTCCGTGCTGATGCGTTCCTTTTCCGCCGTGACCGTGGTCAGGTGCTGCATATAATCCGTGATCTGTTCTTCCATCCGGTCGATGGACTGAGCCAGCACGCCGATTTCATCCTGTCCGCGGATGCTGTCGGTTAGCTTCTTCTCCGCCGTTTCATTTTCCCGTGCAAACCGGCTCGCTTCCTCCGTGATTTTTGTAACCGGCTTGATCAGCTGTTCGCTCAGATAAAGCCCTACGCCGGTGATTTCGAATGCTGCCAGCATCAGCAGCGTCTCGATCACCCTGGATACGTATCCCATCTGGATATTCCGGATGTCATCCATCTGCCGCTGAACGCAGATGATCGCTTTGGTACGCTGATCTGTATTCTTCACCGGAACCATGGCCGTGATATGGTGCGTGGAACGCTTATAGCCCGCATCGTTCAGCAGCAGGAGCTCACGATCAGAAACTCCTTCATAGAGGTTCCGGTATTTCAGTTTATACTCGTCGTTGGTTGTGGTTCGGACATAACCGAGCTCATATGGCGTGTATTCACTTTCCCAACGGACGGTAGAAAAAAGGAAGGTAATATGGCCGTAGTCGGTCAGATCCGGCTGGATCACATATACGAAAGTAGCGTCGAAGGCATTGCAGAGCTGGTCAAGGCGATTCCAGGTTTCCCGGTACAGCTCGCTGTCTTCGCCGCCCCGGACCATCTCGTCGAGTTCATCTCCGTCGACAACGAATGCGGCCGCATTGGCAACCTGAAAGGCGTCCTCCGTGTACTGGTCATAGAGAGAGTCGCTGGTAGCCCGATAGCCGATGACGCCGCTGATGGTGGTATAAATGATCAGCAGCCCCACAACCATCAGGATGCTCCGAAACGCAATACTCTTACTGATTTTGTTTACCAACCTCATATCTCTCTGCACTCCTCAGGCACTGCCGTCCGCACACTTCTTCAGCCCGCTTTCTGAAACAGATTCGATTCTGATCCTTAAATTATAATTATAAAGGTTTTCCCTTGTTTGGGCAAGAGAAATCTGTATGAATCTCCCTGTGACCCATCTGCTTTCCCGGAGTCCTCCAAAGCAGACATAAAAAACCCCCGCAAAAGCGGGGGCAGAGGATAGAAAAGGATCTTTTACTTATACGCCGAAAAGCAGATCGCCGTAGGTTGGGAAGGGCCAGTAGCTTGCCGCCGTCATGGTCTCGGCCTCATCGCACAGGGCGCGCAGTTCCGCCATTCTGCAGAGCACCTCATCCCTGATATGGAAAGCCTGCTTCGTGTTGTCTCCCTCCAGGGCCAGTACGCTCTTCTCCAGCATCTCGGTTGCTTCGTCAATGCCGTCAATAAGGGCAGAAAGACGTTTGACCTGTCTGGTCTCATAGCCGCAGCCCAGTTCCGGTGCAGCAGCTTTCTTGGTGTTCAGAACGGAGGCCAGATCACCGCAGTAGCGCACGACGGCGGGAAGAATCTCCTTACGCGCCATATCCACCATCGTGAGTGCCTCGATCCGCACGGTACGAACATAGTTCTCCATGGAGATCTCGTAGCGGGAGTGCAGTTCGGCTTCGGAGTAGATCCGGTGCTTTGTCAGCATCTGAATATTCTCCGGATCCAGAACCATCTGCAGTGCATCCGGTGTCGTACGCAGGTTCTTCAGACCGCGCACTTCGGTAGCTTCCCGGATCCAGGCATCGTCATAGCCGTTGCCGTTGAAAAGAATCCGCTTGTGCTTCCTTACCGTGTCGCGGATCAGCTGGTGCAGGCAGCTGTCGAAGTCACCTTCACAGTTCTCCAGTACATCGGCAAAGCCTTCCAGCGCTTCGGCAACCGCGCCGTTGATCATGACGTTGGCACAGGAGATGGAGTCGTTGGAGCCCACCATACGAAACTCGAACTTATTGCCTGTAAAGGCGAATGGCGAGGTACGGTTGCGGTCCGTGGAATCACGGTTAAAACGCGGCAGCACATCTGCACCCAGGCGCAGTCTGTGTTTCTCCGTTCCGGCATAAGGGCTGTCTGTTTCAATGGCTTCGAGCACAGCGGTCAGCTCATCCCCCAAGAACATGGACACGACAGCCGGCGGCGCCTCGTTTGCCCCCAGCCGGTGGTCGTTTCCCGCAGAAGCGACGCTCATGCGCAGCAGGCCCTGATAATCGTCCACCGCCTGAATGACCGCCACCAGGAAGAGCAGAAACTGGGCATTTTCATACGGCGTCTCGCCCGGACTCAAAAGGTTTACGCCTTTGTCTGTCGCCATAGACCAGTTGTTGTGCTTGCCGCTGCCGTTGACTCCGGCAAAGGGCTTTTCATGCAGCAGGCATACCAGGTTATGCTTCCGGGCAACCTTCTTCATGATCTCCATGGTCAGCTGGTTGTGGTCGGATGCGATGTTTCCCGTCGTAAAGATCGGCGCCAGCTCATGCTGACACGGGGCGACCTCGTTGTGCTCGGTCTTGG
>CAZMXF010000147.1:0-6380 GCA_964570015.1 uncultured Oscillospiraceae bacterium
CTTTTTTCCCGTTGACGTCTACGTCATAGATGGTCTTCTTGTTGTAATTCATTTCTTGACCTCCTGAAAAAAGTAGATAAGTAAAGCTGAATATGCTGGATTGGTTGCTTTTCGAAGGTATTTTATCACATTATTTCAAAAAATGTACTGTTTTTTCTAACTTTTATCCGATTCTTGCATAATGTACAAATCTACGGTATAATTGCTTCCGGCAAGTACTTTTTTTTGTCATTTTGCCCATGTATGTCATTCTTTATGCCTTCGGAGGTACCTATGGAACAAATCTGCAGCGACTGCCCACGGAACTGTCAGGCGCTTCGCAGAGAAGAAGCCGGCAGCGGTGTCTGTATCAGTCCTTTTCTGCCCCGGGTCATCCGCGCAGCGCCGCATTACGGGGAGGAACCCTGTATCAGTGGAACGCACGGCGCTGGAACCATTTTCTTTTCAGGCTGCAATCTGCGCTGCGTTTTTTGTCAGAACCGTGAGATCAGCCGAAGGAGCGTCGGCAGGACACTTTCCGTCAATGAACTCCGTACTGTGATGCTCCGTCTTCGGGATCAGGGCGTACACAATATCGAACTCGTCACGCCGACACATTTCACCCGTGTGATTGCGGAGGCGCTTGCCGGGCTGGAGCTCGGTATACCTGTGGTCTGGAACAGCTCCGGATACGAGAAGGTTGAAACCCTTCGGCTTCTGGATGGACTCGTACAAATCTACATGCCGGATCTGAAATATCTGAATTCCGAGACTGCAAAGCGATATTCAGCCGCAGAAGATTATCCGGTGGCAGCAGTTGCAGCCATCGCCGAGATGGTCCGTCAGCGGGGTAGCTGCCGCTATGACGATGATGGCCTGCTGCAGAGCGGTGTCCTGATCCGGCACCTGATTTTGCCGGGGCATGTCGAAGAAAGCATGGATGTCATTGACTATGTTGCTGACTCCTTCCTTCCGGGCACTGTCCTCTTCTCCCTCATGAGCCAGTATACGCCCGTACCCGGATTAGAAACATATCCCGAACTATGTCGCACTCTCACTCCCGAGGAGAATGACAATCTCATCCACTATCTTCGCACCCGTCATCTGCAGGACGGGTTCTGGCAGGAGCTGTCCTCCGTCGGTGAAGAAAGTATCCCGCTTTTTGACGGAAGCGGGCTTGACTTTTGATCCGCCATGCCTGATAATAGATAAAGTAGCCCCGGTAAAAAACTAATTTTTGGAGTGATTTGTATGAATTATAATGAAGTTCTCACCGCAGCGCGCGACTGTGTCGGACCTTATTGCAAGGCCTGTCCCGTCTGCAACGGCCGCGCCTGTGCCAATTCCATGCCGGGTCCCGGCAGCAAAGCTCCCGGAAACGTTGCGGCGCGCAACTTTGACAAGTGGCAGGAAATCTGTGTTAATATGGACACTCTGTGCCCAAATTCCGATCCGGATATCTCTTTCGAGTTCTTCGGCCGGAAGTTCTCTGCGCCGATCTTCATGGCCCCGCTTGGTGCCATTGACATGCACTATGGCCCAAAATACAATGATATTGCTTACAATACCATTCTGATTAAAGCAGCTAATGAATACGGCCTGATGGCGCTGACGGGCGACGGTGTCAACCCGGAAATCATGAAGGCTTCCGTACAGGACATGATCAAGGTTAACGGTGTCGGCATGCCGATCATCAAGCCGTGGAATAAAGAAGCAGTATTTGAGAAGCTTGACATTCTCAACGAGAATCACATCTTTGCCGCCGGCATGGATGTTGACGGAGCAGGTCTCCCCTTCCTGAAAGCCATGAACCCCAACGCTGGAAGCAAGTCCGTTGATGAAATGCGGGAAATCACGAGCTACGCGAAGATGCCTTTTGTTATCAAGGGCATCATGACCCAGGCCGGTGCACAGAAAGCGGTCGATGCCGGTGCATCTGCCATTGTCGTTTCCAATCATGGCGGTCGCGTTCAGGGCGGTGTCCCCTCCACTGCCGAGGTGCTCCCTTCCATTGTCAGACAGGTCAAGGGCAAGATCACCATTCTGGTTGACGGTGGTATTCGTTCCGGTCTGGATGTCTTCCGCGCCCTTGCACTCGGTGCAGACGGTGTGCTGATCGGCCGCCCGGTTCTCACGGCCATCTACGGGGCTGGAGAGGAAGGCTACCGGATCTATATGGACAAGATCATCGGAGAGCTGAAAGGAACGATGACCATGTGCGGTGCCGCCACACTGAAGGACATCACCTCCGACAAGATCTGGCAGGGCTGATTGGTCTCTGTTTTCAGAATGAATCCGTAACCGGATCATAAATCAGATCTATATTATAAAATAGTCAGCAGCGTATCTCTCCTGGGAGCAGGTACGCTGCTGACTATTTTCTGTACCTTTTAGTTTTTTCCTGTGAGACTGGGTTCGGAGTCAGGCACAGACCAGATTCTTCAAAACTTTGACCATGAGGTCCATATTTTCTACGGAGATATGCTCGTAGGGGCCGTGGAAACAGGCTCCCCCGGTACCGAGATTCGGGCAAGGCAACCCTCGGGCGGAGAGTTGGGAGCCATCGGTTCCGCCACGGATGGGAACATGCTTCGGCTCGAGTCCGGCTTTCCTGAGTGCAGCATCAGCAAGGCCGACTACATCCATGTGGTCCTTCAGAAATTCTGCCATGTTGCGATACTGATCCCGCAGTTCCAGCCTCACCGTGTTATCACCATAACGTTCATTCAGGAATTTTGCCGCCTGGCGCATGGTCTCTTTCCGTGCTTGAAAGCGGGCAGCGTCGTGATCCCGTATGATATAACTGAGCTCCGCCTCTTCTGCCCCGCCTTTCATAGAGATCAGGTGGAAGAAGCCCTCGTAATTCTCGGTATGTTCCGGCCGCTCTGCCGCAGGGAGCAAGGCCTCGAACTCCATCGCCACAAGGGAGGCGTTGCGCATCTTGTTCTTCGCGTCACCCGGATGCACATTCACCCCGTGAAAGCAGACCGTTGCCGCGGCGGCATTGAAGGTTTCAAAGTTCACCTCGGCCGGATCTCCGCCATCCACTGTGAAGGCGAAGTCCGCACCCAGCCGCTCCAGAGAGAGCAGAGCTGCACCATGGCCGATTTCCTCATCCGGGGTAAAGCAGACCGAGATGCGTCTGTGTGGGAGTTTTTCCGTGATGAGTTCCTCGCAGGCTGTCATGATCTCAGCAATACCCGCCTTGTCATCCGCCCCGAGAACGGTCGTGCCTTCGGTGGTGATGAGGGTATGTCCTTTCAGTGCTTTCAGATCAGGGAACTGATCTGGTGAGAGAACCCGTCCGCTTTGTCCGAGCGAGAGTTCTCCCCCGTCATATTCCGGGACAAGCCGCGGTTTCACATTCTCCCCGGAGAAGTCCTCATCTGGGATCGTGTCCAGATGTGCAATCAGGGCGATGCAGGGCCTGTTCTCCAGCCCGGGAGTCGCAGGGAGCTCACCATAGACATAGGCGTGCACATCGACATGGACATTGACCAGCCCAAGGGCCCTCATCTCCCTCTCCAGAGCGCGGCTCAGTTCGAACTGGCGTTCTGTAGAGGGTGTCTGCTCTGCTCCCTCCCTGCTGGAGGTGTGGATCTGAACATATTGGATCAGTCTTTCGTAGGCTCTCATGTCTTGTCCCCTTCCTTTATCTCTTTGACTGCGTCCTCACCTCGGGTGTGATGTGCCAGGAAATTGCTCTTTGCCAGGATATCTGCGAGCTGCTTTTCCGCATCTTCCAACTCCAGCATGAATTCCTCCGGCGAGATCCGAAGGACACCGGAGCGCATGGCCGAAATCCGAATCATTGTATCCCCCGTAATGATCGAGACCCTGTCGTTCTTCCCGATCTCCGAGGCGAGGTGCTCGATGTAAGCATCCGCCGTCTCTCCTTCGGGGGTGTATACGACGTGGATGTTCGCATGGTCGGTTCGAGAGCCGGGATTCCCGGCAGTCCGGAACCCATCAAAGACGACCACTCCGTTCTGTCCGGTAAAACCGCAGAAGTTGGAGAGTCGGTCCAGGAGATGTTCCCGCGCGGTGCCGAGGCTGTCCCTGGCAAGTTGCCTGAGCTCCGGTTCAGTGAAGATAAAGTTATACCCGTCGATCACGATCATACGTTTCTCAAGTGGCGCAGTGTCCTGCGCTTTGGACTCCCTGTGGTCGGCAGCCGCATTTACCCGTGCACCTACAGACGGACGCCGAATGGGTCCGAACTCCCGCAGCATAATCTCTTCCAGTTCCCGATCGTCAATACGCTGCAGACGGTGGACAGTGAACTCAGTTTGCGCTCTCCGGTTCTGTTCTTCCAGCGCCGAGGGCAGGTGCATGTAGTCTCGGACCTGCTGCCAGGGGACATTGAAGCCGGCACCGTGGGCGCAGAAGACCGAGTCCGAAGGCCAGGCCAGGTCCCGCTCCGGCAGATATGCCGTCTCCTCGAGCAAGCGCGCCTCGTCATGGCATGGTCGGTAGCCCGAGGGATGCACCGTGACTTTTCCGAGGCCATGGGTATAGGAGAGAATTATCTCCGGATAGTTTCCGAACTCACTAACCGGTACTTCACCTCTCACGCGACTGAAGGTATCCTGCTGTTCCGGATTCTCCAGTTCCGCGTGCATGGATCTCAGATCACTGATGGCGCGTCCAAGATGCTCCGCAGGGAGGTTCAGTTCGAAGTGAAACATCGGCTCGAGTAACCTGCTCTTCGCCTGCATCAGTCCCTGGCGGAGAGCTCTCCTTGTCGCCTCGCGGAAGTCGCCTCCCTCAGTGTGTTTGGGATGCGCCCGCCCATTCACCAGAGAGATGCGCAGGTCCGTGAGCTCCGAACCGGTCAGGACGCCCGGCAGGCGTTCGCCGCGCAGTGCATCCATAATCAGGTTTTGCCAATTTCGGTTCAGCACATCCTCAGGGCAGATAGATTCCAGCTGAACACCGCTTCCGGCCGGCAGCGGTTCCAGAATCAGGTGGACCTCAGCATAGTGGCGCAGCGGCTCAAAGTGACCAATCCCTTCCACGCGGCTGCAGATTGTCTCTTTATATATCAAACTGCCCTCTTCGAGTTCTGCTTTCAGGCCAAAGCGCTCCAGAAGCAGAGCTTTCAGCATCTCTCCCTGCATCTTTCCGGAGAGACAGACGCTGACGTGCTCTCCATCACTTTCAGGTTGAAGCTCGGGGAGTTCCTCACTGAGCTGTCTGAGCTGTGCAAGGAGCACCACCGGATCCTGCCTTGATTGAAAGCTCAGCTGGTACCTTCTCACGGTCTCCATGTTTTCAGTGATCAGTTCTGCTTCTACACCAAGGACTGCCCCGGCAGAAGTCTCCGTGAGCCCGAGCAGACTGCATACCTGCCCGGCTTCCACAGTCTCCACGGTGTCAAATCGGGCACCTGAATAGATCCTGATCCCGGTAACTTTCTCTTCCTTAAGTGCACCGCTTCCAGTAAGGTATTGGACAGAGCTGCGGACGGATAGCCTTCCTCCTGTGATCTTCACCTGGGTCAGGCGCTGACCGCGGGGATCTCTGCTGATCTTGTAGCAGAGGGCTGAAAAGGTCTTTGGCCAGACCGGGCTTTCCGTCCAGCGATCCAGCGCATCAAGAAAATCCGGGACACCTTCCTGCCGGAGAGCGGAGCCGAAGAAGCACGGGAACACATGTCTTTTTGCGATCGCCTCGGAAAGGGCTTCGTCTGATACGGTTCCGCGGTCCAAAAACTCATTCATACAGGCTTCATCCAGCTCTGCTGCAGTCTCTGCGATCTTCTCCAGAGAAAACGAGAAATCCGTCACTCCGTCGGTAAGACGCTGTTTCAGTTCCCGGAAGATCTTATCCCTGTCGCAGCCGGTCAGGTCCATCTTGGAGACAAAGATCCACGTGGGGATCTTTTGCCGTTCCAAGAGCTCCCAGATCACGCCGGTATCGGCCTGGATACCTTCACTGCCGCTGATTACCAGAATCACCGCGTCCGGTACACGTAGTCCGCGTCTGGTCTCGGCAAAGAGATCTGTATGGCCCGGTGTGTCGATGAGGCTGAAGTCTGTTGTACCCCAGGAAAAAACCGCCTGTTTGGAAAACGCCGTAATCCCGCGGCTTCTTTCGAAATCTTCAAAGTCCAGAGCCGAATCCCGATGGTCCACCCTGCCACGCTTTTTCAGTTGTCCCGCCTCATAGAGTATCGCTTCGGCCAAGGTTGTCTTCCCTGCGTCGACATGGGCCGCAATGCTCAGGGCAATTCTTTTTTTCTTATCCATGCTACGGATTCTATCAGTTTTCTCGTTTCTATGCAAGCACGCATAGTATTTTCAACACTTTTTCTTTTTTCTGAAACTTTGACTACCATTTTTGCATAAACTATGTTATAATTACTTGTCAGTTTGTAACCAAGTCTCTTTCGGGAGATC
>CAZMXF010000148.1:0-6299 GCA_964570015.1 uncultured Oscillospiraceae bacterium
GCGCTCCGTAACTTCATCACCCAGGGTGTCGACTACATCCTCTTCACCGGCGTTGTTGAGACCGGTTGGGACGAAGTCCTTGCCGAAGTGAACGAGGCAGAGATTCCCCTGATCCTGATCGACCGTATGCCCGACTGCGCAGACAAGATCGACTACGTCGCTGCTTTCGGCGGTGACTTCGTCGAAGAGGGTCGCCGTCAGGTCGCATGGGCCGGCGAGTATCTGAAGTCCCTCGGCCGCGGTGATGAAGAAGTCGCTGTCGCCATCATGGAAGGCACCACCGGTTCCGGTGCTCAGGTCGGCCGTACCGAAGGCAACCTGGCCGCTCTGGAAGAGTATCCCAACATGAAGCTCGTTGCCCAGCAGTCCGGTAACTTCACCCGTACCGAAGGCCAGGCCGTTATGGAAGCATGGCTGAAGTCCGTTGACAAGATCGACGTCCTGATCGTCCAGAATGACGACATGGGTCTCGGCGCCATCGATGCCATCAAGGCTGCCGGCCTTGTTCCGGGCAAGGATATCATCATTGTCGGCTGCGACTCCGTCAAGGCTGCGTTCGAAGCCATCGTTGCAGGCGAGATGAACTGCACCGTCGAGTGCACCCCGCTCTATGGCCCGTTTGTTGAGAAGACCATCGAGGCTCTGGAAGCCGGCGAGACCTTCGACAAGACCATCCTCCACCCCGAAGAGGGCGTGTATGACTGCGTCGGCGGCATTGACCTTGGCACTGTCACTTCCGTTCTCGCTGCAGACGTGATCGACTCCCGCGTGTATTAATTCCGGCTTCTGAGTAACAGCATTCGCATTCAGAACCAGATTCGGGGCTGGCTTTCAGCCAGCCCCATCTTTAAGGGCGAAGGCGCCTCGCCTTCGGCCTTTTTTGTTTAAGGAGGAATTCCATTGCCGGATCAAAACTTACTTGAAATGAAAGGCATTGAGATCCTGTTCCCCGGTGTAAAGGCACTGGACGGGGTCGACTTTTCTCTGCGCGCGGGCGAGGTTCACGCTCTTCTGGGGGAAAACGGCGCCGGGAAGAGCACGCTGATCAAATGCCTGACGGGTGTCCACCACATGGATGCGGGCACGATTCTGCTCAATGGGAAGGAGATTATCCCTACCAATCCGCAGGATGCTTTTTCGATGGGGATATCTACAGTCTACCAGGAGATTAACCTCTGCCCGAATCTGACCGTCGCGGAGAACATTTTTGTCGGACGTCAGCCGATGAAGGGCGGCATGATCAACTGGAAGGAAATCAACCGCCGGGCCTCGGAGCTGATGAAGCGGTTCCATATGGACATCGACGTCACGCGTCCTCTGAGCTACTATTCCACAGCCATTCAGCAGATGGTCTCCATTGCCCGCGCCGTAGACATCGACGCAAAGGTTCTGATCTTGGACGAGCCGACCTCTTCGCTCGACGACAACGAAGTCCAGCTTCTGTTTGACGTCATGAACGAACTGAAAGCAGAAGGCATGGGAATCATCTTCATCACACATTTTCTGGACCAAGTCTTCGCTGTCAGCGACCGTCTGACCATCCTGCGCAACGGCAGGCTGATCGGTACCTTTGACATCCACGACATAACGAAACTGCAGCTGGTCACCTATATGATCGGCAAAGACATGGACGCCATCTTCAACCTCAAGCGTGCGGACGTCGCAGCCGACGCACCGGAGATGCTTCGCACGGAAAATCTCGGAGCACCAGGTCAGATCCAGAACGTCAATCTCTCGATCCGCAAAGGCGAGCTCATGGGCTTTGCAGGTCTGCTGGGAAGCGGGCGCACGGAAACCGCCGAACTGCTCTTCGGCGCAGTGCCTGCCACAGAGGGGACTGAAACCGTGGGCGGCAAACAGGTTTCCATCAAAAAACCGATCGACGCCATCATGGCGAAACTGGCTTTCTGCCCCGAGGACCGGAAACGGGACGGCATTATCGGAGATCTCTCGATTCGCGAGAACATCGCGCTAGCCCTGCAGGCGCGGAGAGGCTTCATGCATCCGATCTCCCAGCAGGAGCAGAACGAGATGGCAGATAAATATATCAAGATGCTTTCCATCGCAACACCGGACGCCGAAAAAAAGATCGGAGAGCTCTCCGGCGGGAACCAGCAGAAGGTCATTCTGGCCCGCTGGATGGCCACACAGCCGGATCTGCTGATTCTCGATGAACCCACGCGAGGGATCGACGTCGGCGCAAAGGCTGAAATTCAGCGCCTGATGCTGGAAATGTGCAACGACGGTGTCTCCGTTATCTTCATCAGCTCCGAGCTCGATGAGGTCATCCGCTGCTCCAACCGTATCGTCGTCATGCGCGACGGCAAGAAAGTCGGAGAGGTGAATGGTGAAGACTGTACGCAGCAAATGCTTTTGAGTATCATCGCAGAAGGGACCCAGGAAGGAGTGAAAGCATGAAAAAGAAAACCTTCGATCTTTCCAATATCATGCAGTCCAAGATCACTTGGGCCGTTGTGGCGGAACTGCTGATCCTGCTGGTTTGTTTCATCATCCGTCCGGATTTCTTCTCGATCAAATACCAGCCCGCAACGGGCATGCTCTATGGAAGTCTCATTGACATTCTCAACCGCTCCGCAGAGATCACCATTATCTCCATGGGTATGACGCTGGTCATTGCACTGGCAGGTACGGATCTGTCCGTCGGCTCGCTCGTAGCGCTCAGCGGTGCCCTGGCCCTGAAGTTTCTTCGCTGGGATGTGCTGGTTTACAACACCCCCGGAGACTACACGGTAAAGCCCTTTATCCTTGTCATTCTGGTTCCTCTCGCGGTCTGCACCCTGATGGGTCTCTTCAATGGTTTCATGATCTCCCGGATCGGCATGCAGCCAATCATCGCGACACTGATTCTGATGGTCTGCGGGCGCGGACTCGCTCAGATTGTGACCAACGGCAAACAGTTTACGACTCTTTACTCCCCCTTCCGCGTAATCGGTCAGGGCAGTTTTCTCTTTCTACCGATGCCGATCATCATCACGATTATTGTGGTGGCCGCCGTCTCAATCTTCGTACGAAAAACCGCGTTCGGCACGATGGTGGAGTCGGTGGGCATCAATCCCAGCGCCAGCCGCCTCAGCGGCATCAACTCCAAACGGATCATCATGATCTGCTTTGCACTGACCGCCTTCCTCTCCGGCATCGCGGGCCTCATCATGGCCAGCCGCGTCATGTCCAACGATTCCAATAACTTTGGCATCAACTTTGAGATGGACGCCATCCTCGCGGTGGTCATCGGCGGTACGAACATGGCGGGCGGCAAGTTCAGCCTCGCCGGTACAGTCGTCGGGTCGATCATCATCCGAACCATTGTTACCTTTGTCTATTACTTCGGCATTGTCTCCGAAGCCACCATGGCTTTCAAAGCCTTGATTATCATCCTCGTCATTGTACTTCAGTCCGAACCAGTCCGCCAGCGCATGGCCAAGCTCGGAAAGAAGAAAGCGAAGGGGGGTGTCGTACATGCCTGAGAGACTCCCCGAAAAGAGGCAGACCCTCGCGAGCAGGCTGTTGAAGCCCCAGTTCGTCATGGTATATGCCACCATCGGTATCTTCATTCTGATCTACACCTACGGCGCGGTCCGTTACAGCGACATCGGCTTTACGACACTGCGTACGTTCATCAACATGTTCAAGGATAACGCCTACTACGGCATCTCGGCAGTCGGCATGACCATGGTGCTCATCACCGGCGGCATTGACCTGTCGGTCGCATCCGTAGCCTGCCTCACAGGCATGATTGTGGCTTACGGCACGACTGTACTGGGTTACCATCCCGCACTGTGCATGCTCGTCGCACTGATCGTCGGCGTCGGCCTCGGTCTGCTGCAGGGTGCTGCGATCCACTATCTGAACGTTCCGCCCTTCATCACGACACTGGCCGGCAACTTCTTGGCAAGAGGTGTCTGCTCCCTGATCAGCCGGGAGTCTATCTCGATCTCTCATCCGATGATCGACGCGTTGGCCGGCTGGAAGTGGTACATCAAAAAATTTGTCGACGGAGAGTGGGTGAAGATCAAACCCATCGCCTTCATCAATGTCAACCTGTTCGTTTTTCTGATTATGATCGTGATCGGAACCATTCTCCTGCAAAGGACCAAATTCGGCAGAAACATCTATGCGATCGGCGGCAACGAACAGAGCGCCAAGCTGATGGGACTCCCGGTTGGGAGAACCAAGATCCTGGTCTATGGCTTCAACGGATTCTGCTCGGTTCTTGCGGGCTTCGCTTATCTGCTGGAAGTCAAGAGCGGTTGGAACCTCGCGCTGAACGGCGGCGAGCTGGAGGCGATTTCCTGCGCGGTCATCGGCGGCACACTGCTGACAGGCGGCGTCGGCTATATGATCGGTACGCTCTTCGGCGTGCTGCTGAAGTCTGTTATCCCCGCGCTGATCACCTTCAACGGCACACTGCTGTCCTGGTGGGGCAAGATTGCCACCGGTGGTCTGCTGGCATTGTTCATCGTGATTCAGCGCATTGTTGTGACCGTTTCCGAGCGGAAAAAAACAGCAAAGGGTAAGACGTAAATAGAATGGAAGGAGGAATCCGATTTCGATGGATTTAAAGAAAACAGCACTTGGCATTGAACTTGGTTCCACCCGCATAAAGGCGGTCCTGATTGATGAAAACCATATTCCCGTCGCCTCCGGCGATTATGAATGGGAGAACCAGCTGGTTAACGGCATCTGGACCTATTCCATGGAGGCCGTCCATACAGGGCTCCGTGCCTGTTTTGCAGCACTGAAGGCGGACCTGAAGGAAGAGTTCGGCGTGGAGCTCACCACGGTCGGCGCCATCGGTGTGTCGGCCATGATGCACGGCTATCTCCCCTTTGACAAGGACGGAAAGCAGCTGGCGGAATTCCGCACCTGGCGCAATACCATTACCGGTGAAGCGGCAGAAAAGCTGACGGCACTCTTCGGTTTCAACATTCCGCAGCGCTGGAGCATCGCCCACCTGTATCAGGCAATGCTGAACGGCGAAGAGCATGTGAAAGACATCTCTTATCTCACAACCCTTGCGGGATATATCCACTGGAAGCTTACCGGGGAAAAAGTCATGGGCATCGGTGAAGCTTCCGGCATGTTCCCGATCGACAGCGAAACCGGCGACTATGACGCCGTCATGCTGCAGAAGTTCCTGGATCTCACCGGGCTTGACCTTCGCACAATCCTTCCGAAGGTGCTGCCCGCCGGAGCATGCGGCGGCATGCTCACCGAGGCCGGTGCACGCTTCCTGGATCCGAGCGGCACTCTGCTTTCCGGCATCCCCGTTGCTCCCTGCGAGGGCGACGCCGGAACCGGCATGACCGCCACCAATTCCGTTCGTGTCCGGACGGGCAACGTTTCCGCCGGCACCTCGGACTTTGCCATGATCGTCGCGGATCATCCCCTGGGTGTCCACCGTGAGATCGACATGGTGACGACACCGGACGGACTGCCGGTCGCGATGGTCCACTGCAACAACTGTACCTCCGATATCAATGCCTGGGTGAACCTTTTCGGCGAATTTGCCCATCTCATGGGCTTTGTTGTAAACAAGGGAGAGCTTTTCACCAAGCTCTTTCAGAAAGCCCTGTCCGGCGAGCCGGACTGCGGCGGGCTCCTGTCCTATAACTATTTCTCCGGTGAGGGTGTCACGGATCTCGATGAGGGCCGTCCGATCTTTGCCCGGACTCCGTCCGCTAGATTTACCCTTTCCAACTTCATGCGTGCGCATCTGCTCTCAGCCCTGGCGACGCTGAAGATCGGCATGGACATTCTGACCGAAACTGAGCAGGTCCATATTGACAAGCTCTATGGCCACGGCGGCTTCTTCAAGACGCCGGAGGTCGGTCAGCGTATGCTGTCCGCTGCTGTCGGAGTTCCGGTCTCCGTCATGAAGACCGCCGGAGAAGGCGGTCCCTATGGCATGGCTCTGCTGGGTGCCTATATGCTCTGGCATGAAGAAGGAGAGAGCCTGCCGGACTATCTGGACAACAAAGTCTTCGCCGATGCCCAAAGCAGCACGATCACCGCCACTCAGCAGGACATCGACGGCTTCAATGCCTTCCTCGCACAGTACCGGAAGGCTCTGCCTCTGGAGCGTCTGGCCACGGAAGTCCTGTAAGACGCGGTCTCGTTTCCCGTGCTTGTTTCCGCGCTGTAATAGTACGAACCTCCCTTTGCCGTCATCGCGGCTGAGGGAGGTTCGTTTATTCTCTAGATTGTGTTATCAGGCTTTTACGGTGTGATGCCGTATTTCAGGTTGAGTTCCTCGGTGGGATCCGTCCAGACGTAGATCT
>CAZMXF010000149.1:0-6288 GCA_964570015.1 uncultured Oscillospiraceae bacterium
CCGGGACAGATTTTCTAAGCGAAACGGTGAACTGACAGCAGGAGCCGGTGCATCTGTACGATGCACCGGCTCCTGTCTCATATGTGGATTATTCGTCGGATTCAAGCTCCGTCACGGTGAGGACCTCACTCTCAACACGGAAGCGAACTTCCAGTCCGGCAAAGCCCATGCCGTAGATGCGGTCGGGATCGTCCTGGTAGCGGGGCCGGGGATCATGGGCGAGGACGGCCCGGAGTCCGCCGCGTTTCTCTGGAGGGACCTTTTCTTCCAGTTCAGGGGGAAAGTCTACCTGCAGAACTCGCCCAGCATCCGGGGCAAATCCGCCGACGGCATCGGGAACGCTGTCGGCATAGGGAATATAGGGCTTGATGTCATAAATCGGAGTGCCGTCGACCATGTCGGCGCCCGCGACGATCAGGGTCGTTCCCAGCGTTTCGTCCTTTCGGCGGGAGAGGAGCTTCACGCAGGAGAGGCCGAGCCCATTCGGACGGAAGGGCGAGCGGGTCGCGAAGACGCCCATGCGTGTGTTCCCGCCCAGCCGGGGCGGGCGCACCGTCGGAGTCCAGTCGTGTCCGGCATTCTCCGAAAAGCCCCAGATCAGCCAGAGATGGGAAAAGCCCTCTATCCCGCGCAGCGCCTCGTCGACCCGAAATTCCGGCTCAAAGACGATGGTGCCCTCCAGCTCCTCGGCAAGGCCGGCCTGCCGGGGAATGCCGAACTTCGACGGAAAATCGGTTCGGATATGGGCAATGGGGCGGATCAGAAGATCGTGCGTCATGTCAGCAGCGCTCCGTTTCGGTTTTCTGTACCTGCAGGGGCAGGCGGTCCAGCTGAAAGGTCTCGGACCAGACGTTGACCGACATGCGCTTTTCCACGATGGCCTGCAGCATGGGTTCCGCCTGGGTGATGACGCGCCCGTTCAGACGGTCGATCCCCAGCTCCGTCAGGGCCGGACAGCAGCTGACGCTGGGGCCGGTCAGAATGACCTGAGCCCTGCGGCTGAGCTCCAGCAGACGGGGCAGGGTCTTGTTGATGGCGGCACTGCCCGTGATGATAACCACGTCACAATCCGGAAGAAAGAACTCCGCGGCACTGTCGGGGTAGGCACCGGGTTTTTCTTCCCGATCCATGATCCAGAGCTTTGCCGCCGGAGCCAGAAGCTCGGCGGTAATGTTGCTGTGGCCGATCATGTGGCCGATCATCCCGACCTGCTTTCCTTTAAGGTCCACACCGTCCAGGGCTTTGGCTTCCGGCTGCAGAAAGGCACAGTTCGGGCGGTTATAAAACGCGTTGATCACGGCGAGCGCTTCGCTGGCCTCCTCCATGTTCCAGGAGAGAACGGCGTTGGCGGCCTCCTTCAGGGGAAGGCCGACCAGCGTGTCGTACATTCTGGGGACGGTGTCGCCGGTGGTATGCATGGCGACGCCGCAGCTGCCGTCACTCAGCACGGCGGCTGTCCAGGAAACCCCGTGGACCAGGCGGCTGACCGTACGGCAGCCGTCAAGACCGCGAAGCAGAATGTCGTAATAATCAGTTGAAATCATGAACTTCTCCTGTATGTTCAAGGAAGGTCGGATCCGATACACGGATCAAAAGACGTTATCATTATAGACTGAGCCGGGGTGGAATTCAACCGGAAAAATGGTACAATGATCTTGCGCTTTTTCCGTGAAGCGTCTATACTTGCGGAAGACAGAAAAGGAGGAATCTGCCCTATGTCCTGCACTACCGTACTGGTCGGAAAGAATGCCAGCAACGACCGTTCCACCATGATCGCCCGGACGGACGACGGTCATTTTGATGTCAAGAAGCTGATTGTGGTCGAGCCGAAGGACCAGCCGAAAAAATATAAGAGTGTCCTCTCCCACCTGGAGATCGAGCTTCCGGAAGTACCGCTGCGTTATACCGCCTGCCCGAACGTTGATCCGAAAGACGGTATCTGGGCGGCTACCGGCATCAACGCTGCCAATGTCGGCATGACGGCCACGGAGACCATTACCTCGAACCCGCGTGTTCTGGCAGCGGATCCGCTGGTGACATACCGGCCGGCCAAAAGCCGGAGGGAGAAGGAAGTCCCCGGCGGTATCGGGGAAGAAGATATCGTCGTTCTGGTTCTGCCCTATATCCGCAGTGCCCGGGAAGGCGTGCTGCGGCTGGCCGGTCTGCTGGAACGGTACGGTACCTATGAGTCCAATGGGATCGCTTTCAACGACGAAAACGAGGTCTGGTGGCTGGAGACCATCGGCGGACACCACTGGATGGCGCAGCGGATCCCGGATGATCGTGTAGTGATCAATCCGAACCAGTTCGGGATGGACAGCTTTGACCTGGAAGATGCCTTCGGTGCAAAGAAGGCGCATCTCTGCTCTGCGGATCTGAAGGAGTTCATCCGGGACAATCAGCTGGATCTGAATCGAAACGGTGTCTTTAACCCCCGAGACATCTTCGGCTCCCGCCGTGATATGGACCACATCTACAACACACCGCGGGCCTGGTTTATGGGCCGCTATCTGGCGCCGTTTTCCCACCGCTGGGACGGACCGGAGGCGGAGTTCGTGCCGGAGAGTGACAATATCCCCTGGTCGCTGGTTCCGGATCGGAAGGTGGCGGTCGAGGATGTGAAGTATCTGCTCTCGGCGCACTACCAGGGAACACCGTACGACCCGTATTTGAGCCGGGATACCGGAAAGCGTGGTATCTATCGCTCCATCGGCATCAACCGAACCGGAGTTTCCTCCCTCTGCCAGATCCGGAGTGGTGTGCCGGATGCCATCAAGGGACTGGAGTGGATCTGCTTCGGGTCCACCACCTTCAGTGCGATGCTGCCGGTGTATCCGAATGTTCGCCGTCTGCCGGAGTATCTGAGTAAGGTATCGATGGATGTATCCACGGAGAATCTTTTCTGGAGCAGCCGGCTGATCGGGGCCCTGGCGGACAAGTGCTTCGGAGCCAGCTCACAGAATATCGATCGCTATCAGGATGCGGTTGCGATTCGGGGCAGGCAGCTGGTGTGGGACTATGACCGAAAGATGGCGGAAAGCGGTGACTTTTCCCTGGCGGAGGAGGCAAACGCGAAGCTCTGCGAGATGTGTCGGGAAGAAACCGCGGGCACGCTTAGCAAGGTTCTGCAGATGGCCAGCGAGCAGATGAAGAACGGCTTCAGCCTTGCAGATCGCTGAGAAAAAATTCATTTTTTAGTTGACAGAACGTCCTATGTTGACTATTATTATTGACAGGTAAAGCAAGACCCTATCACAATAAAATTAAGGAGGACTCAAATGAAAACCTGCAAGAAACTCATTGCAATCGCACTGGTTCTGATGCTGGCCATGGCCGTGATGGCTCCCTCCGCGTTTGCGGCGGACTATCCCTCCAAGGGCATCTACATGATCTGCCCCTGGGGCGCCGGCGGCGGCACCGACAGCTGCCTGCGCGCGTTCTGCGCTGCTCTGGACAAGCAGCTGGGACAGACCACTACCGTGGATAACCTGACCGGCGCCAGCGGCGTCATCGGCCACGAGGCCATCGCCGATGCCGATCCCGACGGCTACACCATGGGCATGATCACTTGGGAGATCTCTTCCTATCTGCCCCAGGATATGTCCGAGTACACCTATGAGAACTATATCCCCGTCTGCCGCGTCAACACCGACGCTGCCGCAATCACCGTCAATACCAAGTGGGCGGCTGACAATAACGTCACTGATCTCGACAGCTTTGTTGCCTACTGCAAGGATCACCCCGGTGAGGTCACCATGGGCGGTTCTTCCTCCGGTTCTGTCTGGCATGTCGGCGGCGGCTATCTCATGAACGAAGCCGGCATCGACATCAAGATGATCACCTATCAGGACGGCGCTGCCTCCGCTGCGAAGGCCGCAGCCCAGGGCGAGATCACCGGTGTCACCATCTCTGCCGCTGAGGCTCGTTCCTTCGTCGAGTCCGGCGACCTGACCATGCTGGCTATCATGAGCACCGAGCGCAACCCCGTGTTCCCCGATGTCCCGACCTGTGAAGAACAGGGCTACGACAACTGCGTCTGGGGCACCTGGCGCGGCATCGCACTGCCTCTCGGTGTGGACGATGAGATCGTCGAGACGCTGGGAGCCGCCTGCGCCGCTGCGGTTGAGGATCCCGACTTTGTCGAGTTCATGGCGAACGCCGGCCAGACCATCTCCTATCTGAACAGTGAGGACTTCACGGAGTTCCTGGCTCTGGAAGAGGAGAACGTTCCCCAGGCCATGGTTTCCGTCGGCCTGATCGAAGAAGAGGCTGCATAATCGACTCCTGAGATTCCATACCTGATGTCGTAATGCCGGGAGGGCAGGCAAAAACGCCTGCCCTCTTTTTTCAGAAATGATAAAAAGGATGTGACTCTTTTTTGGAAGGTAAAAAAACACAGTCCAAAGCGTTCTCCAATCTGATTGCATCTTTCGTCCTGATAGCGTTTGAGGTCTGGGCCTGGTTCCAGTCCGGCAAGATCAAAACCGCGAAAAACGCTGCCGTGCAGCCCTGGACGTTCCCGCGTATCATGATTATCGGCATGGCCGTCTTCACCGCGGTTCTGCTGATTCAGTCGATTATCAAGCTCAGCAGCATGAAGCCGGACGATCCGCTGGCGGCGAAAGCCGAAACCCTGAACCCGAAGGATAAGGGCGTGCTGGGCGCATTGATTACGATCCTTTTGTGCTGCGCCTATGTCTACTTCTTTAAGAGCGCGGGCTATGTTCTCGTGAGCTTTGTGGTCTCCGCTGTGATCATGTGGATGATCGGCCTCAGAAAGCCCCTGCCTCTGGTGCTGATCTCCGCGCTGGTTCCGCTTGGCATCTGGCTGGTCTTCTATAAGGTTCTGGCGGTGAACATCCCGATGGGACCGCTCCAGTTCCTCCGTGATCTGGCAGATAAGATTTGAGGAGGGAAGAAGTATGGATTGGAGTTTACTGTTTTCAAGCTATGCGAGCGTATTCCTCTCTCCACAGGTTCTTCTGATGACGCTGCTGGGCGCGACCGGAGGTGTTCTCCTGGGAGCCATCCCGGGCATGACTGCGACCATGGGTGTCGCACTGCTGATCCCCTTCTCCTTCGGCATGGACCTGATCCCCTCTGTCGGCCTGCTGCTTGGCATCTATTGCGGCGGTATGTACGGCGGTTCGATCTCTGCCATTCTGATCCACGCCCCCGGCACGCCTTCCGCGGCGGCCACGCTGCTGGACGGCTATCCCATGGCCCAGAAGGGTGAGGCGGGAAGGGCCCTGTCGGTTGCGATGTTCTCCTCCTTCTGCGGCGGCGTCATCGGCGCTTTGATCATGACCTTCCTCTCCCCGCTGGTGGCGAGGGTTGCGATGAAGTTTACGTCGGCGGAAATGCTGATGCTGGCGATCTTCGGCCTGTCGGTCATCATCTCCATTTCCGGCAAGTCCGTCGCCAAGGGCCTGATCAGCGCCTTCTTCGGCATGTTGCTGTGCACTGTCGGCCTGGATCCGACCTATTCCAAGCAGCGCTTCACCTTTGGTGTGACCAGCCTGAAGGGCGGCCTGAGCTTTATCCCGGTACTGATCGGTCTGTTCGCAGTGGCGGAAGTTATCGCAGGCGTGGAACGCATCCTTTCCGGACGTGAGAGTGCCCAGGCGAAGTCGACGGAGAAGATCACCCGCGTCCTGCCCGACGGAAAGACCATCGGCCAGATCTGGCCGAACATCCTCTCCGGCGGCATCATCGGCACCTTCATCGGGGCAATCCCCGGTGCGGGCGGCGACATCGCGGTCTTTGTCTCCTATGCCTTCAACAAGGGGGCCAGCAAGCACCCGGAGAAGTGGGGCACCGGCATCCCGAACGGCGTTGCGGCGACTGAATCGGCCAACAACGGCTGCTCCGGCGGTGCGATGATCCCGCTTTTGTCCCTCGGCGTACCGGGCGACTCCGTTACGGCCATCCTGCTCGGCGCCTTCATCATGAAGGGCATTCAGCCCGGACCGATGATGTATGTCTCGGAGCTTCCCACGGTGTACAAGGTCTTTGCCGCCCTGATGCTGGCGAACCTCGCGATGCTGCTGGTGGGCTGCGCGGGCGTGCGGGTATTCGCGAAGATCGTCTCTCTGGAAAAACGCATGCTCTATCCGATCATTCTGGTGGTATCGCTCCTCGGCGCCTTCTCCATCAACAAGAATGTATTTGACATCGGCGTGTGCGTGCTCTTTGGTGTGATCGGCTGGCTGATGAACAAGTATGAGTTCCCACTGTCCCCGATCCTGCTGGCGCTGATTCTGGGACCCATGTGCGAGCAGAACTTTG
>CAZMXF010000150.1:0-6275 GCA_964570015.1 uncultured Oscillospiraceae bacterium
CATGAAACCATATATGATGACGAGAAAGTCGTCAACAGTATTCTGAAAGCGAATGCGGGAACTTCTGAAAAATCGCTTACCAGAGCAGTCGCAGCCGATATTGCGGCCGTGGTTTTCTCCCGCCTCACTGCGGAAAATGAAATCATCACCACGGCAGAAATTCGCCAATGTGTGGATCTGATCCTGCGGGAGAGAGGATATACTGAAACGGCAAAGCGCTATACAGAGTACAAAAAGGCCTGATGGAAACAACAAGCTCCTTTTCAAAGGGGCGTGGATTTTTTAACATTTCTCAAAATCTCAAACATAATGTGAAAAACGCACAAACATATCTCTTCGGCAACGCGGCAGGTGTCATCCGCGAGTATACCGAGGGCAAGATGCCCGCCGGTGTGGCAGACACCTTCCATTGCGCTTACAACCGCGGCCATGTACCTGCCGATCAATACAGCAATCCCCGCTGCAGCAAGTAAAGCTACAGCGGGGATATTACTTGTTATTATCAAAAAATATGACGATTGGGCTAGGCCAGGCCCTTCCTGCAGGGCCTTCCGATCTCCCGCCGGTGTGCAAAATACAATTCTTCCGTTGCCAGCGCCATCTTGGTCACGGAGAAATCACAGTCGTGGGGATAGATATACCAGGTGTCCTCCAAGGTGTTCAAATCCACGCAATCCCCGTATTTTCCCAGATATTCATACTCAATATGGCAGGAATAAAGGCTCGGAACTGGTTTGAGCATCTCAAACGAATCACCGTCTACGTCGGTTCCGCGAACAGAAAAGCCATTCATATCATGGACCATGATGCCCTCACCGAGACGGATGAACTTCTTCGCGTTCGGAAGCGAGTCGACCCTTACCGGCATCTCCCCTGTGCTGTAAGTGCCGGCCTTGATTTCCTTCCGGACATTCTCCCGCTCCCACTCATACCAGTCCGGGATGTGGGAAAACTCCGTGTCGCCCTGATCTGCAGAGAGTTCACCGAGCTCCGACATGGTCCAGCTCTTGCCGCAGGCGTCGCAGCAGAGCTGCGCTCCTTTGGTGTTCATCTGGTATTCGGTTCCACAGGCGGGGCACTGGTAAAGCACCTTGTGCAGCCCCTCCGCCCGCCGGGGGTAGGGCGTCCTGATGTTCTGCTCTTTCTGCCAGGCGAAATCGTCATACTGGAAGGCGGCAACGATTTTTTCGTTTACCTCGTCGGCCGTCGCTTCCCTGAGCTCCTCCTGTGTCAGAAGCACGCTGAATTCCGCCTCCGTCGGCGCGACACCCCGATCGTGCAGATTCCAGAAGGGCGAATTGACATGGTGTCCGTGACAGATCAGCACCGCTACCGGAACGTCGAGGAGCTTGCAGAGTTTTCCGAGAGAGGCTGGCAGCACCGCAGTCGTGCCGCATAGAGAGTACCTCGCTTCCGGATAAAGCACCGGAATGTTCCCGTTTTTCACGACATGGCTGAGATGGCGGATCAGGGTGATGTCGTTGGTGAACTTCCGCTTGCAGATACAGCCGATGTCCCGCAAGAGCTGTTCCCGGCCGATGAATCCGTCGATGGCCACGACATAATTCGCCCGGTGAGGGAAAATTGCCTTCGTTGCGACCTTGAAGTCCATGAACGCATTGTGATTGCACAGCAGCAGATAGGGCGGCTTCAGATCCTCTGTGCGAAATTTTCGGATGATCGTTCTGTGCCGGATGGTTGTCGGCATGCTCAGGACCCATTCCAGGGGCTGCAGATACCACTTGGTGCGTACGGGAGGCCGTTTCATATCGAAGCGGGTGAACGCCTGCTTCATGTATTCCGCCCCTTTCCTTTTATTGATACTATCTTAACAGACAGCAGGCCGAGATGCAATGAAAAAAACTCCTGGCAAAAATGAATGCTCAAATGGATGTGCGTGGGAGGAAAACAACAGGACACGATCACAGACAAGGCAGGTTCAGAACGATACTTGTCCCGAGACGGCCTCGCTTGCTGTTCTCCGCTGCTCCGGCAGGGGAACGATTGGCAGCTCATCATTAAGGCGGCTTTTGCCTGTATTCGGGGTATAACTAAGGCAGCTGTGTGTTCGTCAGGAGGTTCAGATCCACCCGGATGACAGGCCGGATCGCAGTAAAGTTTCGGTCTGCGGCGCCGCTGAGAAAGGCTCCGTTGTTGTCCACATACTCCGTCAGATCCTGCTGGTATCCGGGAGAGCGCAGCCACCAGCTGCAGTACCCCATCAGAGAGAGACGTTTGATCGGTGCAGTGGGCTGGCACAGACGTTCTCCGCTGGAGGGAAAGTACTGTTCAACCTCTTCGCGGCTGAGAAGGAAGACCCGGTCCTGCGTGCTCTTTCCGCCGTCGATGTGGAAGATCTGGTTTCCCAGAGAATTATCCAACTCGGTCTCCAGGATGGCCGCGCGCTCCTCAGGACTGAATGCGTAGTCCAGAAAAGTCGTATTCAGCCAGAAACGCAGATCGCAGGTCTCCCAGGTGACAGGTCCCGAGACCCCGTGATACTTCAGCGCATCCAGCGCATACCGGCTGATCAGAAGAGCGCGGTCATGCTGCTCCTCCAGGACAAACCATTCAATGGGCGTTTTGCCGTTTCCCTGTTCATAGCTGCCGAACAGAACACTCTCATAGCTGATCTGCAGCGGTGGGGGTGTCGGCACGGGAGAAGAATTCTTCGGTTTGCTGACCTGCGGGGGCTCCGGCGTACTGATGGCGGGGATGCTGACCTGAGGCGGCGTGATCTGCGGCGGGGAAGGCGGTGTCAGATCAAAGGTCGGCGCTGCGGTTTCCTGAGGGCGGTTCCAATGCGGAAGGCTGATGCTCGGCAGACTGAACGACGGTAATTCTGCGGTTCTGATTTCGTGTACAAGCAATACGATTGCGACCAAAATCAGAATAACCACCAGGATCAGTGCAATGATTCCGGCTTTCTGATTACGATCCATGAAGCGTCACTCCCCACACAGTTTTCATGCTGTTCTGTGAGGATGTTACCACAGAAAGCAGCTGCTGTAAAACAAATAATCCGGATGGATGAATTCTGACAGCGAACACGACCGGTTGCCTGTTTCCGCTTCCTGTGATACAATACGTGTCCGTCACCGTTAAAGCACAGGGACAGACAGAACATCAGAAACGGGTGAGGACAAGCAGATGAAAGACCGCTATCAGAAAACGATGACCGCCTGCTTTGTGGCGTGCATCGTACAGGCTATCGTCAACAACTTTGTGCCGCTCCTGTTTCTGACCTTTCAGAGGAGCTATCAGCTTCCGCTGGACCGGATTACCCTGCTGGTGACCCTCAACTTTGGGATCCAGCTGCTGGTGGACCTGCTCTCGGTGAGTTTTGTGGACCGGATCGGATACCGCGCGTCCATGGTGCTCGCGCATGCGTTTGCGGCGGCCGGACTGATCCTGCTGACCATCCTGCCGGAGGTGATGCCGGATCCGTTTGCCGGGATCCTCTGTGCGGTGATCATCTATGCGGTTGGCGGCGGACTGCTGGAGGTCATCGTCAGTCCGGTTGTTGAAGCCTGCCCCTCCGACAACAAGGAAAAGGCCATGAGCATGCTGCATTCCTTCTACTGCTGGGGTCATGTGGGCGTGGTGCTGCTCTCCACGCTGTTCTTCTCTCTCGTCGGCATTGCGCACTGGAAACTGCTGGCGCTGCTCTGGGCGCTGGTGCCGCTGGGCAATCTCCTTGCGTTCCTCCGGGTGCCGATCGCGCCGCTGATTGCGGAAGGGGAAACCGGCATGCGAATCTCCGAACTGTTCGGCTCCGGCCTCTTCTGGGTGTTTGTGGTGATGATGATCTGTTCCGGCGCAAGCGAACAGGCGGTGAGTCAGTGGGCTTCCACCTTTGCCGAAAAAGGTCTCGGTGTGACCAAGACGATCGGGGACCTGGCAGGCCCGATGGCGTTTGCCGTCCTGATGGGAAGTTCGAGGGCATTTTACGGCCGGTTCGGCGATCGTATCAACCTGGATCGGTTCATGATTGGCAGCTGCCTGCTCTGCATCGCGGCATATCTGTGCATCGCGCTCTCCCCGCTCCCGGCGGTCAGTCTGGCCGGCTGTGCGCTCTGCGGCCTGTCGGTGGGCATCATGTGGCCGGGAAGCTTCAGCAAGGCGTCAGCGGCGCTGCCCCGCGGCGGGACGGCGATGTTCGCCTTCCTGGCGCTCGGGGGCGATGTGGGCTGCTCCGGCGGCCCGACGCTGGTCGGCCTGATCTCGAGCGCAATGAACGACAACCTGAAAACCGGCATTCTGGCGGCGGTGATCTTCCCGATTCTGCTTCTGGGCGGAATTCTGCTGGTGAAGGCTTGGGGACACAGAGAAACATAAACTGTTCGGAGGGGGTCCGGAATTTCCAATACACTGTCCCGTTTCCAAAATGACCTTTTTCTGTGGCGTGGGTATATTTTGCCCGAGGGAGGAAATGGCTTCTGATCCCGCCTGTGCTGCGGTTCTGTGCAGCCATGATCCGGAAGCTTCACAGGGCGTTATCTCCATTTGATCTTATTCTGACAGCAAACCCCCGGCTGCGTGCCTGTGCACAGCCGGGGGGTCGTTCTGTCAAGAATTCAGTTATAGTTCCAGAGCCCGGCGGCTGAAAGCACAGACCAGATTCTCATAGCGCACCGGATCCACGAGGTAGCTGAGACCGTGCTGTGCGCCGGGGAAGGTATACCGTTCGATCATGGAGGGATTTGCGTCCAGGATCTCCCGGCTCATCTCACAGGGGACAAAATGGTCATCCTCCCCGTGGATCAGAAGAATCGGAACAGGGCTGTGCCGTACCGCCTCAACGGGACCGGAGGCGGAGAGGTCAAAATGACCGAACAGCCGGGCGGAAACCGAGGCCAGAGAAGCGGAGAACCCGGCGGGCAGATGCATGTCCCGGCCGACCTTCCGGATAATGGCGAGGGGCGCGCTGTAAGGACAGTCGGCGATGATGCCGCGGACCTGCGGGGGAAGGGACAGTTCGGATGCCATCAGAACCGTCGCCGCGCCCATGGAGATCCCGACCAGAAGGATCCGCGTGTCCGGGCCGAAGCGCTCGACGGCGTAACGGACCCAGTCCAGACAGTCCCGGCGCTCTTCGATCCCGAAGGTAATGGTGTGCCCCTCGCTGGAGCAGTGGGCACGCTCTTCAATCATCAGGAGGTTGTGTCCCTCGCGGAGAATGATCTGCGTACCGCCGCTGAAGTCCCGGGCAGGGGTGCCGCGGTAACCGTGAAAGCAGATATCCAGCGGCGCACCGTCGTGATGATGGATATATCGGCCGCAGAGACGGAGTCCGTCATGGGAGCGGATCGAGACCGGCTCATACGGCAGTTCCCGCACGGCTGCGATCATCGCCTCGACAACCGGGCGGCGCGGGTCTCCTTTCGGGACGACAGCGACGGCAAAATCGTCATTCTGCGTCCTGTTCGGCGAATAAAAGCCGAAACGGTAGACCCAGAAACAGCTTCCGAAAAACAGCAGAAGAAAAATAAACAGCACAAAAAGAATGGTCATGAGATCACCCCGGAGAAACAGAAGCGTTGACTTGCCGGGAACAGAATAGCGCAGATCGCGAGATTTTTCAAGGCCTGCAGGGTTGAATCCGCCGGGGTGTTACAATCCGTGTCGCAGTACCGTCAGAGCATGGCGCTCTCCAGCGAGGACACGGCGGTGATGTCCCGCGTCAGGGAATTGTCCGTCACGGCGGTCCTGGCGAGGACCATTTTCCCGGCCTCGACGGAATGGGTCAGCCAAACGCTGCCGCCGATGACGCAGTCGTTGCCGATATGTGTATTGCCGCCGAGAATGGTGGCGCCGGAGTAGATGACCACCCGGTCGCCGATGTCGGGATGGCGCTTGATCCCCTGGACAAGCGTTCCGTCGTCTCCGCCGTCAAAGCTCTTGGCACCCAGCGTGACATGCTGATAGAGCTTGACATTCTCGCCGATGGTGGTGGTCTCGCCGATCACGACGCCGGTGCCGTGATCGATGAAGAAGGAATCCCCGATCTGCGCACCCGGATGAATGTCGATGCCCGTCAGACGGTGGGCGTATTCGGTCATGACGCGCGGAAGGGTCGGGATCCGCTCTCGATACAGCACATGGGCAAGACGGTAGGTGCTGATGGCGAGAAAGGCGGGATAGCAGAGAATGATCTCATCAATGCTGCGCGCGGCAGGGTCGCCGCGATAGGCTGCCTCCAAATCCGTGCCCAGCTGACGGCGAATCTCCGGAAGGCTCTCCAGCATGGTTCGCACGACGCTCTCCGGCCTCGC
>CAZMXF010000151.1:0-6274 GCA_964570015.1 uncultured Oscillospiraceae bacterium
TCGTTCATATCGAGCTTGAAGTCCACTTCTTCCACCTGCGGAAGAACCGCAACCGTAGCCGCGGAGGTGTGAATCCGTCCGCCGGACTCCGTCACCGGGACACGCTGGACCCGATGTCCCCCGCCTTCATACTTCAGTCGGGAAAAAGCGCTGTCTCCCTCCACCACAAAGCTGATCTCTTTGATTCCGCCCAGTTCTGTTTCGTTGACGTTTACGATTTCGAGCTTCCAGTGTTTTGTCTCCGCATAGAGCGAATACATGCGGTACAGGTCGGACGCAAAGAGTGCACCTTCCTCGCCTCCCACACCGGCACGGATTTCCATGATGACGTTTTTTCCGTCGTTCGGATCCTTCGGGAGAAGCAGCAGCCGCAGTGTATGGATCTGCTGTTCCCTGCGTTTCATCAGGGCCTGCTTTTCTTCCCATGCTATGTCCTTCATTTCCGGGTCTGAAAGCATCTCTTCCAGTTCAGAGAGCTCAAACTCGGTCTTCTCCCATTCCTCATAGGCTTCTGCAACAGGGCTCAGCTCCTGCAGTTCCTTCTGAAGACGGGCAAAAAGTGCCGGATCCTGCCAGCTTCCCGGCTCCTGCAGCCGCTGCTGCAGCTCGTCATATTGACGTTTGATCTGTTTCAGTCGTTGTTCATTCATAAGCGATATTGTACCACAGCCCGGCTTCAGCGTCCATTGAAAAGTGAAGAGACCCGCGCAAAGAAATCCTTAATCGCGTTTATCAACTGCCTGGCTTTTTCGACAAAACCGACTACCTGATCTTTTGCCTCGGATACCTTTTCCAGCGTACTCTGAAGCTCTTCTGCCTTCTCTGTCAGAGAATCCGGATCCAGTTTCTCCAGGGAGCGGCACAGATCCACCAGGCGCTGCACCTGAGATTCCGTAAGGGTGACCCCGTAACCCGCAGCGATCTGCCGAATGGCAACTCGCAGTTCGTCATCTGACATATCCGCGGTCTCACCGAGCATCTTTTTCAGATCATTCACTATGGATGTGGACTCGGCTGTTCCGATTTCATTCGCCAGTGAACCGGTGACCGTAAGCTCCTGTGTGCCGACGTTTTTCACCGCAGCGTCAAGCTTCTGGCCGGTCATATCCTCATAAGCCTTATAGATTCCGGCTAGGGCGGCTGTTCCGCTCACCGGGAACGGCGCAGCCACCGTCACCCTGGCATCCGTGATTCCGGCAGTTGTAAAAGCATTGCGATACATATCCGGGGTACACCAGCTGATGTTGTTCACTGAAATATTCAGGCCGCTTCCCTGTGGCAGCAGCTCCAGGAAAACACAGGACATTGACTTTGTTCCAATGACGGCTGTATCCAGGAATCCATCCAAGGCAGCATGTTCTTCTGCATTGGTAAGACGCAGTTCGGGAACCTCTCCGCGCTGAATCCCAAAACTTCCGTATACCGTATTGACCTGTTCCTCATTTAGGTCTGCTCCGACAACAACCCGGCGCATATCCGCATCCGCAAAAACGAGCGAATGCAGTCCGCACAATATCATACCGAAGATCAAGCATACGGACATCAGATTCCGCAGTCTGTTTTTCATATTCAACCTCCGCAGGGCTTCCGGAGCCCGTACTTTTTGCATCGTATCACAGAAAGCGTTCCGTGAAAAGGTCGGAATTATTAAGTTTTCCTCAATTTCAGCTTTTTAGTCCTGGATTGTCTTGACGGAAGTACCAAAAACTCGTATACTTAGCGCCGAAAACGCCCTTTTCCGTTGGTTTTCTTGTTTCCGGCATTGACAATTATTACATTTTGGTATAATATAAGTTACGCAAAATTACATTTGCTTGATTTTTCCATGAGGAGGAAGCCATGAATAAGCTTTTTCGTAGCGCAGGAATACTCCTGCTGATTGCTGTGCTTGTTTTTTCACTGGCCGCCTGCGGTCAGCGCACGGTTCAGCAGCCGGTAGAATCCACACCGACTGTCGAACCCACGAAGGAAATCGTCGTTGAAACGCCGCCTCCTTCCCCGACACCGACACCGACCCCCACGCCGAGTGTGTCAGTCCCGCCGGTCGCCGTGACGACTGTCCCGATGCCGATGCCTTCTGTATCCCCCACGGTAGCGGTCACAAATGAACCGGTTCCCACCGATGCAAACGGAAATCCCATCACTGATGCGTCTCCTACGGTCTCTCCGAGCCCGTCCGCTTCCCCGAGTCCGACTCCTACTCCCTATTCCTATGACGCGGCTTTTGCCTCTACGATCATGCCGGATTCCGTCACCATTCCCGAAAATGCAGAAGAAGGCGTCATCAATGCCAACGGAGTCATTCTGCGCGGCGGTCCCAGCGCCAGTGCCGTCATTCTCGACACTTTTGACATCGGCACCCGCGTTGCAATCCTCGGCATGGAGAATGGCTGGATTGAGGTTGTTGTAAACGGAGAATCCGGCTACATCAAAAGCGATTATGTCACCAGAGGCACTTATATCAACAATTCCGGCATCACTGCTTCGGATTACGGTTCCGGTGCGGTTTACATCAACAACGGCAGCGGCAACGGAATGGTAATCGTCCCGGACGGTCCTGTGGTCCACGGAAACAACAATACCGTTTCTGTCGCTCCGACGCCTGAGGAGTACAACTTCCTCGGAATTATGCCGGACTGATCTGACTGCAGTCTCTTCCCTCCGCCTTCGGGCGGAGGTTTTTTATTTATTACAGACGACAAAGAACCCGCAGGGTTTACATCCTGCGGGTCCTTCGTCTAGGGAGAAAAGAGAGGATAAAGGAGTAGAAAAGTATCGTATAAAACTGCGGGTCAGCTGTTTTCCGGCGTCGCCTCATCAAAAGTGATCGTCAGTTGCAGCTCCGCTCCGCTGCGATAGATCGAAACCACAGTGGTGTCGTTTGCGGAGAAGCGGCGCAGCACCAGCCTCAGTTCATCATAGGCATTGACCGCATAGTCCCCAACCGCGGTGATAATGTCTCCGGCCTGAATGCCGGCCTTTTCCGCTGCGCTGCCCGGGGTTACGCTTGAGATATATGCACCGAGCGGCATGCCATAGTACTGGCTGTACATGGAATTATAGCGATTGTCCAGGGTGACACCCATATAGGCCTTTCCTGTGACGTAGCCCTTGGTAATGAGATCATCCGCTATGGTTCGCACATCGTTCACCGGGATAGCAAATCCAAGTCCTTCCACACCGGAAGAAGAATACTTTGCGGTGACGATCCCCAGGACAGAACCGTCCGAAGTGTAAAGCGGTCCGCCGGAGTTTCCTTCATTGACAGCAGCGTCGATCTGGAACATATTGATCGACTCGTTTTCCTGTGTGTTGATCACTCGATCCAGCGCGCTGACATATCCGGTGGTCATGCTGAATTCCAGTTCGCCCAGCGGATTTCCTACCGCGTAGACCATATCTCCGACACGAAGGGTGTCACTGTCACCGAGTCTGGCAGGATTCAGGCCCTCGGCATCGATCTTCAGCACAGCGATGTCATTCGCCGGTTCCACACCGACAATCGAAGCGGTATATTTTGTACCGTCATAGGTGATAACTTCGATTTCAAAATGCCCGTTGTAGGCATCTTCAACAACATGGTAATTCGTCAGAATATAACCGTCTTCCGAGATGATGAATCCGGAACCGCTGACCGCTCCGGAACTTGTCATCCCAAAGAAATTGGTCATGGTGACTTCTGTCCGGATACCGACAACCTGTCGGGTTGCAAGATCATAGATTTCTGCAGGACTCAAAATGTTCTCCTGCCGACCAGACGCAGCAGCAAGTTCCGCATCCGCGAGCCTGCGTTCCGCTGTTTCTCTGGTCTCCTGCAGCGCACTCTCGTACTCATTCAGTCTCTGCTCAAGGGAGGCCACCTGTGTGTTGACACGGTAACCGGTCAGGCCTGCCCCGCAGGCACCGCCAAGAAGCCCCGCGGCCAGAATTGCACAGATCACACCGGCCGCTTTTCCGCCGCATTTCTTTCCGTGATTCGCTCTGGTCTCTCTGGGTCCGCGTTCGGGTGGGGTATAATACCTTGGCGGAACCGTAGACTCTCCGGCAGGTTCATAATGTGCATCGGAGTAGACTTCCCGCCGAAATGCCGAACCCAGTTCCACATCAGATTCTGTGGATTCATGACGTCCCGTAACAGGATTGTTTTCTCTGTAAGAATGTCTTCCATCCTGTTCATCCATGATGTCTGCCCTCTCTTACTTTACTGTAATTAAGATACACAGCAATTATGACACGGGGATGAACAAAATGAAAAGAAATATGAAAATCACCGTGAAAGCTCACGGTGATTCTCATGTTTCGTTCCGGGACGGGATACTTGATGTTTCTCTCCGAATGCGCCGGTTCATGCGCCTCAGTCATTCTCCCGCTCAGCAGTGACGACATCCAGCGTCTCCCATTCGAGTTTCGTATGCGCCTCAATCCAGTCAAGGCAATGTTCGGAGAAGGTGAACACCCGATAGCTGTGTCCCCAGTAATACGGAGCCTGCATCCGCGTCTCGTCAAACAAATTGATATCGATGCGAAGATTGGTCTGGGTTTTCATGTTATCTTCCGTGTCAACGATAGTATAGAGGCTCAGATTCCCTTCCTCTGCATCGGGCAGCATGGCCATATTCCAGAGTTCCACGGTCTCCTTTGGAGTGAGACGGTAGGAATTTTCCGTACCGTTTATGGTTTCTCTGTTGATCACGGCAAAATTGACATACTTTTCTTCCATCGGCAGTGAAGTCTTCATTCGGCTTTTGATTCCCTCCTGCGTATTCAGAAGGCTGACAATCCGGCCAATCGTGGTATCCGGCCTGTCTACGTCATGAGGGAGAAACCGGATGGTGTACACTCTCTGAACTGTCCTGCCGTTCTGAAGGACATAAGTGATCGGAACCCAGAAACTGATCCTTGTGTTCAGTTCTTCCGTCTCCCCGCCATCCACATGGTATACAGTTTCCCCGTAGAGCGTAGCACCTTCACCGTTCCCGTCATACAGCTGCTTGTCTTCGATCAGTTCCCTGTGCAGCTCTGTCACCAGGCGAATATTCTCCGGTTCAGTGTACACGGTATCATAGCAGAACTCCACATGGTCCACACTGCTCATATCAGGAACCCGTTTCTCATATCCCGTGATATCGGTCTCTGCCGCAAGCACCATCAGCACGCAGACCAGGCAGATCAGGCACAGGCCCCTCCAGGGAAGAGGAAAGACACGAACCGTGCGGCGGATCATCATCTCTGCAACCATCCAGCCGAGAAAAGCTCCGAACATCAGCAGAATCGCCATCATCCAGGCCGCGTTTCTGCCGAAAACACTGTTCCGGAAAAAGTTCTCAAAGGCAATCGCTGAGAAAAGGAGTGCGCCGCCGAATCCCATGCAGGCACGAAAGATCGGTTTCAGTTCCGGGATGGCGATGATATCCGAGACGCTCTCCATTCTCCGGTTTCGATAAAGCAGCAGGGCGAACAGTGTAAACGCCGCTCCGACTCCAGCATATACAGCGACTGTTCCCAGACCTTCCAGCTGTACAGTCTCCGGATAGTTGGTCAAGACCTTCAGATCCTCGCTGAGTTTCACCGGCGGGGAGAGGATAAACATCCGCTCCGTTCCGGTGGTCATTCCTCCGGGTAACATACCGTAAATCAGCGTACTCAGGCACTCCCGTATACAGGTTTCAAATCCAAACGCCGCTAAATTCAGAACGACATATACCGCCGGCAGGACCAGGATATTTCCGGTGAGCATGGCACAGAAAACCGAGAATCCGAAAAAAGCCAGAAAGCCCAGTGCCGCACAGGCAAACCACCGGAAAAACCAGATAGCCCCGATGTCATATTCCGCCGTTATCAGCATGGTGAACCCCATTACCATCAACTGGCAGCAAAGCACGGGAACCAAACCTGTCAGATACAGAGTCAGGAACAGGCCCTCCCGACGGATCGGCAAACTGTTCATCAGGGTATTGCCACGGCTGTTGTACAGGTATCCGAAGAGCAGCATCACGGTCAGGATCGCAACTGCCATTCCGGCCAGTGCCTGAAAAACTGACATATGCGCAATCTGTTCCCTGCATGTATACAAAAGGACTCCGGTGCCCTGTCCGCGCAGTTCCCGAATCTCACTCAGCAGCGGCAGCGGAAAGGAGACAAGAAGAAAGCCAAGATATGCCGCCCACAAAGGCCAGCAGCGCCGCAGCGTACTGCGTGCAATGGCTGTATTAAAAGATAAGCGACTTGACTTCATGTTCCATCCCTCCCAGTTCATAGATAAAGATTTCCTCCA
>CAZMXF010000152.1:0-6217 GCA_964570015.1 uncultured Oscillospiraceae bacterium
GGACTGGTTTGTCGATCAGATGGAGACAAAGGGCGTCCATATGTTCCTCGAGACCGACATGAAGGACTGCCGCTTTATGAACAAGCCGCAGACCCACACCGTCTATGAGACCTTCGAAGAACTCGGCCCCAACTACATGGGCTCTCAGCTCGCCAACCCCAAGTGGGTCGAGATCATCGGTGAAAAGGGCGGCGACATCATGTGGGAGACCACGGCCAAGCAGCTGGTCCAGGATGCCGACGGCAAGGTCACCGGCATCATTGTCCAGGCCAAGGACGGCAAGTACATCCAGATCAATGCGGCCAAGGGCGTCATCCTCTCTACCGGCGGCTATGGCGGCAACCCGGAGATGATGGCTGCGCTGCGCTACCGTGACAAGGATGTCATCTGCAACAACCTCGGCTGCGCCTTCGCCATGGGCGACGGCATCAAGATGGCCATGTGGGCCGGCGCCGACATCGACCGCAACCATTCCGGCGGTATCGCTTTCGACCGTGCGGCTGTCGACCTCGACCACCACACCGGCGCTCCCTATACCACCGGTTTGGGCGACATCTGGTGGCCGGGTAGCCAGCCCTGGCTGAACCTGAACACCCGCGGCGAGCGTTTCTGCAACGAGGACAACACCTATGACTTCCACATCAACAGCTGGCTAATGCAGCCCGGTCACATCTGCTTCCAGATCTTCGACAGCAACTACTGGTCCGATGTCGTGGCGTTCCACACCACGATCTGCAGCCGTGTGGTCGCGGTTCCCGGCGCCCGCAACAGCGAGGTGCTCCCGAACGTCATGCCCTGCAAGGACGGCGAACAGTTCTACAATGTCTACATCAAGCCGGCCCTCGACAGCGGCAAGCTGATGCAGGCGGATTCTCTCGACGAACTGGCGGACAAGCTTGGCTTTGAGGGCCAGTTCAAAGAGAACTTCCTCAAGAGCGTCGAGCGCTACAACGAGCTCTGCGACGGCGGTGTCGACCTCGACTTCGGCAAGCAGAAGAAAGACATGACCCCGATCAAGCAGGGCCCCTTCTACGGCATCGCAATCGGCGAATGGCTGCTCGCCACGATGAACGGCGTTCGCGTCAACACCAACCTTCAGGCCATCAAGCCTGACGGCGAGGCAATTGAAGGCCTGTATGTGGTCGGCAACGACATGGGCGGCTTCTTTGCCAACAGCTATCCGCAGATGTTCGGCGGCACGGCCCAAGGCAAGACCGTCTGCTTCGCCCGTTTGGCTGCCCTGCACGCAGTCACCGGCTCCATCTACGAAGACTGAGCCATCGATCCGCACAGACCATGAATCATTCCGAGACCCCGGGCTCGCGCCCGGGGTCTTCTCTTGCAGGCCTTGCGTATTTATGATAGACTCTTCTTATCAACTCCGGAGCCCATAGGAAAGGAGCAGCCCCGATGGTCGAAACCTGTTATACGGTCCCCGCCTGCCCCGTGTCCGCCGCACTCGTGACCGATACCCATAACCGGCCCGCGGATGCCGTTCTCGAAAGCCTCCGGCATCGGAAGCCTGCGCTCATTCTGCTGGCTGGAGACTTTGTCTATGCAGACCCTCCCACGGTTCCCGGTCGGCTCAAAATGCAGAACAGTCCGGAGGCCCGGGATCTGCTGCGCGGCTGCGCCGCTCTCGCGCCGACCTTTGTCTCCCTTGGCAACCACGAATGGATGCTGAACGATGCCGATCTGGAACTGATCGTCTCTTACGGGGTCACGGTTCTCGACAACCGTTTTGTCTCCGTGAACATCGGCGGCACAGAGATCTGTTGTGGTGGATTGAGTTCCGCACGTTTTACCGCTTATCAGACCTGGCGGCAGGCACAGCCGGTCTCCTTCCTGTACCCGGAACCGGACCGAAGCGTCTGGGCCGGGAAACCCGAACCAACACTCGGCTGGCTGGACGACTTTGAGCGTCAGGCCGGGTACAGGATTCTGCTCTGCCACCACCCTGAATATGTGCCCCGCTACCTCAAGAACCGTCGCATTGATCTGATTCTCTCCGGTCACGCCCACGGCGGGCAGTGGCGGTATTATTCTCCTCTCCGCAGGGAGTGGCGCGGGCTCTACGCCCCCGGGCAGGGGCTTCTGCCGAAGCTTACCGGAGGTATGCACGGGAATCTTATCATCAGCTGCGGTCTGAGCAACAACGCTCCCATTCCGCGCCTGAACAACCCGCCGGAGCTTGTATATCTCCGTGGGATTTGATCCTTTCCAATACGAAGAGGACAGCTCTGCTATTCACAGGACTGTCCTCTTTTCTTCTTTTTCTCTTTTCAGCTGTGCCCATGCAGCAGTGCGGCCATCTTCTCCAGGCGGCGAAAAACTTCGTCGATGGTCTCCTGCTCCCGCGCAAAGTGCAGGCGAATCAGGTTGTTGACCGGTTCCCGGAAAAAACTGGAGCCGGGAACCGCGGCAACCCCGATCTCCCGGATCATCCACTCACAGAACTCCAGATCCAACCAGCCCTGAAACTGCGGCAGCGCCAGAAAGTCCGTGATCTCCACCATCACAAAGTAGGTTCCCTGGGGAACATTGTGTTTCAGTCCCAGGCGGTCCAGACCCTCCAGAAAGTAGTCCCGCTTTTTCCGGTACAGCGCATTGAGATTCCGGTAGTATTCCTCTCCGAAACCGAGTCCCGTGACGGCGGCCTCCTGCAGCGGTGAGGGCGCGCCCACGGTGAGAAAATCATGCACCTTTCGCGCCGCTTCCACCACCTCCTCCGGGCCGATCAGATAGCCGAGGCGCCATCCGGTGATGGAGAAGGTTTTGGAGAGACTGTTGCAGGTGATCGTCCGCCCTGCCATCCCCGGCAGGCCGGCCATCGCCGTATGCACCGCCGGCGCATAGACCATATGCTCATAAACCTCGTCCGTCACCACATAGGCGTCGTAGCGCTCTGCCAACTCCCCGATCAGTTCCAGCTCTTCCCTTGTAAACACCTTTCCGCAGGGGTTGGAGGGATTGCAGATGACGATCGCTTTGGCACCCGACCGAAAGCCCTCCTCGATGAGCGCCGGGTCAAAGCGGTAGTCCGGCGGCACCAGCGGAATGTAGATCGGCTCTGCCCCCGAGAGGATGGCATCCGCCCCGTAGTTCTCATAAAACGGAGAGAACACCAGAACCTTATCTCCCGGATCACAGAGCGCCATCATGGCGCTCATCATTGCCTCGGTTCCTCCGCAGGTCACCAGCACCTGAGTCTCCGGGTCTGCTTCCACGCCGGTAGTCCGGCGGTACTTTTCCGCCAGGGCAGCGCGGAGATTGGGCGCACCGTAGGTGACGGAGTACTGATGCGGTCCCTCATAGGCCACTCTTGCCAGAGCATCCATCAGCTCTTTCGGCGGATTGAAATCCGGAAATCCCTGGGAGAGATTGATGGCGTCGTATTCGTCGCTGATCCGTGTCATTCTGCGGATCACGGAATCGGTAAACAGGCCGACCCGTCCGGACAGCGATTTCATGCCTGTTCCTCCTGTTCCAGAATTCGCAGAAAAGCACTGATCGCCGCGAGCCCGTCTTTCAGCGTCTGCACATCGCTGGCATAGCCGATGCGCATGCTTTTCGGCTGCTCAAAGCAGTCGCCCGGCGTTACAAAGGCTCCTGTCTCCTGGTACATCCGGGTACAGAAGGTATAGGAATCCGGAGCATAGTCGTAATAGACCAGCGCCGTCGTCCCGGCCTGGGGCTTCTGGTAGTGAATTCTCGGCTCACTTTGCACCCAGGCGTCCAGAACAGCAAGATTTTCCCGGACGATCCCGCGGTTTCGCTCCAGAATTACGTCGCTGTGCGTAAGGGCTACCGCTGCCAGTGCCTCGTCGAACAAGCCACAGCTGATATGGTTGTAATCCCGATGGGACAGGAGCGCTTTGCGAAGGGCCTCGTCGTGGGTTGCGATCCAGCCGAGGCGAAGTCCCGCCAGGGAAAAGACCTTGGACATGCTGCTGACCGAGATGCCTTTTTCATAGAGATCCACGATGGAATCACACCAGACGTCCTCCTGTGTCAGATGGCGGTACACCTCGTCGCAGAGCACATAGGCGTCTATGCTTTTTGCAATCTTTACGATCTCCCGCAGAAGTTCTGTGGACATCAGCGCGCCGGTGGGGTTGTTGGGATTGTTGACGCAGATCAGCCGGGTACCCGGCACGGCCAGCTCCCTCAGCTGCTCCAGGGCCGGCAGATAGCCGTTCTCCGGAGTGAGATCCAGCAGCTTTACCTCCGCGCCGTAGCCCTCCGGAATGGAGTAGAGCTGCTGATAGGTCGGCATGATGCTGATGACCCGGTCGCCTGGTTCCACCAGGGAATAGAACACATGATGGTTTGCACCTGCTGCGCCGTGTGTTGTGATCACTTCCTCCGGCTTCAGCGTTTTATACAGCCTGCAGATCCCCTCCCGGAAGGCCGGAGCGCCTTCTATGTCTCCGTAGGTGAGCCGGCGGGCGGAAAACTGTTTCCAGAACGCGTCACTGTCTTCTCCGCACAGGCGGAAGAGTTCATCGACAGAGATGGAATCGACACAGGTTTCGGCAATGTTGTAGCGGGCTCCCGTCTCATAGGCATTCATCCATTCTTCCACGGCAAAGGGTCTGATTTTCATGTGTTTTCCTCCTTTTATTTGAAAGGGCATCCAAAGCTCTGCCTTATAACATACCTGCCGGTATGCCGTACCTACGGCGAAGCTCTGGATGCCCTTGGATCTCACACCCGGTGGTGCGAGAGGGTTCTTATTCGTGATGGACGAATATTAATACAAATCTTCCCTGTTGTCAACTGTTTTTCATGTTCTTTTTGGGTTTCCGGCCCAGGCCCATGGAAACGGGACTGGTTTTTTGTTCAATTTCATTGCAGAACGCCCGGTTTTATGCTAAACTCTCCTTCATCATGAAAAACAGGTTGGTATGATATGGTCGTTTTTCAATCAAAATGCAATCACTGTGAAGCCGCGCCGGCCAGCAGCCGGATCAGCAAACGATGAAACAGGTTCGGAACAGCTCTCTGACGGGCCATCTCTTTGCGATCTTCTGCGTGACTGCCTGGGGTACCTCCTTTCTCATCAGCAAGAGCCTGATGATCAAACTCATGCCCGCCCAGCTGATGTGGCTTCGCTTTGTGATCGCGTATTTCGCCATGTGGATCGTCTGCCCCAGGTGGCACTTTCTCGGGAAAGAAGAATGGCGGGTACTGCTTCTCTCCCTGATTGGCAACACGCTTTATTTTTTCTCGGAAAACACCGCTCTTCAATTGACACAGGCGACGAATGTCAGCATTCTGGTCTCATCGGCTCCGATTCTCTCCATTCTGCTGCTGCGGTTCTTTCGCCAGCGCGATCGTATATCCGGACGCAAGCTGATCGGTATCTTTCTCGCCTTTCTCGGTGTGCTTCTGGTGGTGTTCAACGGTGTGTTTGTCCTGAAGCTGAACCCCATTGGGGACGCGCTTGCTCTGATGGCTGCTCTGTTCTGGGCTCTTTACGGCTTTCTCGCAAAGCCCATCCTGGAGCGCTATGACAGCGCCCTCGTAACGCGCAAGCTGATGTTCTACGGGATCCTCACGTCCGCTCCGCTCCTTCTGGCAGAGGAAGAACCCTTTACGGTTCTGCGTCTGCTTACCCTCCGCGATCTCTTTGGCCTGCTCTATCTCGGCCTGATCTGCAGTGCTCTGTGTTACCTGCTCTGGAATCGTGCCCTCGACCGGCTCGGCGCTTTGACAACCAATCTTTATGTCTATGCGGTTCCTCTTGTGACGATGCTTGCCAGTGCACTCTTTCTGCGCGAAACGATTACCGGGATCGGCATGCTCGGTATCGTGCTCGTGGTCGGCGGCATGATGCTCAGCAGTCTGGAGAAGCCTGCCGATTCAGTCGGGTGACATCTGTTTTCCGGTGTCTCGATATGTTCTTACTCGACATTTGCAAGAACCGCCCGTTCATGTTATAGTGATGAACAGGACATTCTATCTGAGCAGGGTTACACCGGCACATCCGAGGCAATACCACTCTGTGTCGCCGTCTTTTGTTCAGAATATCATTTCAGGAGGATAATAAAATGAGTAAAACTTTGGTCGCCTTTTTCTCTGCCAGCGGCAGCACATCCAAACTGGCCCACACGCTCGCCGGCGCGGCAAGTGCCGAATTGTATGAAATCCGCCCCGCCGTCCCTTATGAGAAGAAAGATCTGAACTGGATGGATCAAAAGTCCCGCACCACCGT
>CAZMXF010000153.1:0-6200 GCA_964570015.1 uncultured Oscillospiraceae bacterium
GTCATAAAAGCGTGGAATCAGATGGCAGATGGTGGTCTTCCCGCCGCCGGTGGAACCGACCAGCGCAAAAGTCTCGCCCGGTGCGATGGTAAGATTGATGTCATTCAGGACCGGAATCCCGCTCTTATAGGAGAAGGATACATGATCAAAACGGATCTCGCCTTTTACATCCGAAAGCACTTTGGCATCCGGCGTGTCCTGAATCTCCGGATTCGTCCGCATCAGTTCGACAAAACGGTCGAAGCCGGCACTGCCCTGGGCGTACACTTCCATGAACTGCACCAGCTTGCGGATCGGAGAGATGAAGGCGGAGACATAGAGCGTGAAGGTCAGCAGGTCAACAAAATCCAGCTCCCCGCGCATGATCAGCAGTCCACCGGCCGTGACCACCGCCACCTGCATGATGCCGACCGTGGCTTCGATGCCGGCGTTGAAAAGCCCCATCGAACGATAGTACCGGACCTTGCTTGATTTGAAGGCTTCGTTGGCGAGGTCGAATTTGGCATCCTCCGCTTTCTCGGCGGCAAAGGCCTTTGAGGTGCGGATTCCGGAAATGCCGCTTTCGATGGCAGCGTTGATCTCACCGGTCCGGATTTTCACGTCCTTGTTTGCGTCCTGCATCCGCAGTCTCTGACGGACGGAAAAGGCGACGCAAAGGGGCAGCAGAACGATGAGCACCAGCGTCAGCTTGACATTGACGGTCAGAAGAATGATCAGCGCACCGAGCAGAGTTACGCTGCAGGTCAGAATGTTCTCCGGTCCGTGGTGTGCCAGCTCCACGATCTCGAACAGGTCGCTCGTCACGCGGGCCATCAGGACACCGGTCCGGTTGCGGTCAAAGAAGGAGAAGGACAGCGACTGCATGTGTGTAAACACGTCGCGCCGCATATCCGCCTCCACCAGCGTCCCCATACGGTGCCCGACGATGGTGATCAGATACTGAAACCAGGCACGCAGCAGATAGGCGGCGAACAGGATCGCCATCACCGAGAAGAAAGCGGTGAAATGATTCTGCGGCAGCAGCGTGTTCATGGTGTGCCGGGTCACATAGGGAAAAGCCAGGTCCACCAGTGCGACTGCCAGAGACAGACACATGTCCAGCGCAAAAGCGCCGCGGTGCGGATAGATGTAGGACGCAAAGACCGCCAGTTTCGGTCGGTTAAAATCGATGATTCGGTTCATTCAGGGAAGCGGGGCTCAGGATTCAGAGGCGGGCTTGCCGGAGGATTTTTTGCTGTGGTAGTGCCGGCGGCGCGGCTTGCCGCTCTTCTTCTCGGACTTTCCGCCTTCGGGGGCTTCCGCGGTCTGGACAGAGACCTTCTGTACCTTGACAGCGGGGCCCTCGGTATTTTTCTGCCCGTTTCCGCCGGAAGACTTCTGAGAGGACTGCCGTTTGCCGGAGTGGGAACGGCGGCTGCCTCCGTCGGCAGTCTTGGGCTTGACCGCTTCTTCCTTGACGGGAACCACGATGGCAGGCGCCTCGGAAGATGCGGGCTTGGCACTCTTGTGGCGGTTGCGGTTCCGGCGGCTCCGCTTGCTCTTTTCGGGTGCGGCTTCTTCTTCTGGTGCGGGAGCCGGTTTTTCGGGGAGCGGTGTGACGACCATGGTGGGAATAGCCCACTCGTCGGTTTCTTCCGGTTCCGTCTCTTCCGGCTCCGGTTCTACATACTCGAGGACATGAGGGGGTTCGACCCCATCCTTCGGACGTCCGCCGGGAACCGCGGCCAACTCGTAGCACTTGTATTCGTGAAGAACATCATCACGGTCGTCGTCCAGCTTTACCTTGACGGTGGAGCGGAGGAGGTTCACCTGGACGGCCGTTCCGTATCCGTCCTTGGTCTCGACAAACGCGCCCTGCTTCGGAACCTTCTTGACCAGGTCCTCATAGGCCTCCTGCTCATAACGCAGGCAACACATCAGGCGGCCGCAGCTCCCGGAAATCTTGGCGGGGTTGAGGGAGAGAGATTGAATCTTCGCCATCTTGGTGGAGACGGGATGAAAGTCGTCCAGAAACTGATTGCAGCAATAGGGACGGCCGCAGATTCCGAGGCCGCCGAGCATCTTCGCTTCATCCCGGACACCGATCTGCCGCAGCTCGATGCGGTTGTGCAGGATCCCCGCCAGGTCTTTGACCAGAGAGCGGAAATCCACCCTTCCGTCCGAGGTGAAGAAAAAGGTGGTCTTGCTGCCTTCAAAATTGCATTCGACATCCACCAGCTTCATATCCAGGTTATGCTCCTGAATCTTTTCCCGGCAGATATCAAAAGCGGTCTTTTCGCGCTGGCGGTTGAGTTCCTCCGTGCGCAGATCCATCTGTGTTGCGATGCGCAGGACCCGGCGCAGCGGCTGAACGACGGCGGTATCCTCCACGGGATGGTTCTCCCGGGAGCAGACGGCGATCTCCATGCCGTTGGCGGTATCGACGATGACACTGTCGCCGACCTGGATCCGGAGACCCGCCGGATCAAAATAATATGCTTTCCCGCGGTTTTTGAATCTGATGCTAACTACTTCGGTCATGTTTTTTCTCCAATTTTATGCACTGTATCTGCCGGAATGGTCCCTGTCGGGACGGGCAGAGCGTCTGCGGCCAGCAGACTGAATATATGTTTGGCGTTCACATTCACCTTCAGGTGGTCGGAGCACCGCTGTAGAAGCCGATAGAGGTGCATCTGCTGCTCGGCAGAAAGCACGCCGGCGGAACTGCGTCCGCACACCATGTCACAGCAGCGCGAAAGCGCGGCGTCGATGAAAGCCGATGTGGCGTCGAGCTTGCTGAGTTCGTTTTTGGCGATCCAGCGATAAAGCCTGTGCCGGTCGCCGGTCCGGACCGCGGTGAGGAAACTCTCCGCCAGCTTCGCGGCGTCTGCATCCTGCTGTCCGGCATCACCGGACAGACTGATCATGGCGCAGCGGGAGCGCACGGTTTCCAGGAGCAGGTCGGGATTGCACACGCAGAGCAGAAAGATCACGCTGGGAGGCGGTTCCTCAAAAAGCTTTAGCGCCGCGTTCTGGGCGTTGAGGTTCATGAGCTCGGCTTCTTCGATGATGTAGGCTTTGCGCTCTGCCTCGTTCGGCAGAACCTGCGCATCGACCGACAGGTCCCGGATCTGGGAGACCGTCAGCTCACGCCGGAGGTTCCCGCTCTTGTCGGGGAGCCGACGGAGGGTGAAGATGTCGGGATGAACACCCGCGGCAGCTTTCCGGCAGCCGCGGCATTTTCCGCAGGGTACGTCATGCCCGTTCAGACAGACGGCGGCGGAAGCGATCTCACGGGCCACGGCCAGGGCTTCCTCCCGCGAAGGGGAAGAGAGAATATACGCATGCCCGATGGCAGAGGGACTGGAAAAACGGATCGGTTCCAAAACATCGGGCCTCCTTCCGTCCGGATAGGGTCAAGGCGTTATTTAACCTTCTAAATATACTTTCTTTTTTGACCGGCGTCAACTGTTTTCCTCGTGCTCCCGGGAAAGCCTTGACAGCACGATCAGCAGAATCCCTTCCTCCACGGATACGACGGCTTCGTCCTCGGCCCAGGTGTTGCTCACACCGAGGGGAAAGGAAGGGAGAAGCTCGGCGTCCGTAAGAGGATATTTGGCTCCCGTGATGCTGACACCCCGGCAGGGGCCGTCGGACGCGAACACAGAGAGGGACCAGCCGTCACGGCGGGGAATATGAAGGGAACCGCCCTCCAGTGTGCATACCTCTGTGTCTTCACTCAGGAGGACCGCGGAGAGACCGTGCCTCCGGGCAAACACCAGGCTCTGCAGGTTGGCGATCAGGTGGTCCAGACGGCCGCCGAGGGCACAGCAGAGAAGGAGTTCGTGAAACCCTTGTTCGATGGCGTATCGGACGGCAAGCATGGTGTCTGTGTCGTCCTTTTCGGAGGCAAAGCGGTTCAGCGGAATCGTCGGATCCACCGGCCCGTCGTATGAATCAAAATCGGAGATCATCAGATCGGGCCGGAACCCAAGGCGCTCACAATAGGCATAGCCCCGGTCGCAGGCGATGACAAAATCGTCCGGTTCAAGGCCGGAGACGGGACTGAAGTCGCCGCCGGAAATCACGACACAGCGGTTCTGCTTCATGACGCTCAGTAGTCAAGCCCCTCAAGGCGGAGCAGCGCGACGATATAGATCTTCAGCGCTTCCAAGAGATCGGAAAGACGGGCGGCTTCATCAATGCCGTGGATCGGGCCGGCGAAGTCGGGAGCGGGGCGCTCGGGATGCTCGGGACCGAAGGCGGCCGCGTTGGGGAAGTGGCGGGCATAGGTGCCTCCGCCGATGGTAAACGGACGCGCATTTTCACCGGTGATGAGGTTATAGCTTTCCATGCATGCCTGAATGGCCGGGTTGTCCAGGGTGAGATAGAAGGGGGCGTGATCCCCGTCGACCTGAATCTCCGCCGCGCTGCCAGCAGCTTCCCGGAGGCGTGCGGTGATTGCTTCGCCGCTGGTGGTGATGCCGTAACGGCAGTCGATCGTCTGGGTGAAGACGCCGTCTGCAGTGGAGATCTTCCCTCCGACCGCCGTGAGCGGCGTGAAGTATTCATCGGAACTCTGCAGTCCGAGCCCGCTTCCGTCGGTCGCGGCGTGCAGCTTTGCCAGGAAACGGAAATACGGCAGCTCTTCCGCTGCGGGGATGTTGTTCTCCAGGAGATAGTCGACAATCCGGGCGATGGCATTGACCGTGCCTTCCGGCATGGAGGCGTGACCGCTGATTCCTTCGGCGGAAAGCTTCCAGAGCCCCGGCTCAAGCTGCTCGGCCGAGACGGTGCCGCTGCTCTGCAGCATCGCAGCGCGTACAAGCGCAGAGGCTTTGGCGGGTACGGCGTTGGCCACCACACCGCCGGTCATTTCCAGCACATTCACCGGCGTATGACGCGAGATCAGGCGGGCATGGTAGATTCCCTTCTCCCCGTGGATCAGCGGAAAGTCGGCATCCGGACTGAAGCAGAAGAGGGGAGCGGGGTAATTTGCGTTATAATGCTCCAGATCCCCCATGCCGGTCTCCTCGTTGCTGCCGAGCAGCGCACGGACCGGGTAGCGGAGTGAAAGCCCGGAATCCTGCAGGTATTTGAGAGCATACAGGCAGAGCACGCTGGGCCCCTTGTCGTCCATCACACCTCTGCCGAGAAGGAAGCCTTCCCGCTCACGCAGCGTGAAGGGATCCGAGCTCCAGCCGTCCCCGGCGGGAACCACGTCCAGATGGGTGATGGTGGCCAGATAACCCTGACCGTGATCCTCACCCACGGAGGCATAGCCGATCCTGTTTTCGCAGTTGACGGTGGCCAGCCCCAGTTCCTCTGCGATCTGCAGGCCACAGTCGAGCGCACGCTTGGACTCGATGCCGAAGGGTGCATCCGGCTCGGCCGGACCTTCGACGCTGGGGATACTGACGAGGCGGGCAATGTCGCGGACGATGTCGCGCTCATGGTCAGCCGCGAAACGGTTGATGTCGGAAAGTCTGTTTTCGTCGATAGAGATGGTGTTCACGGGGAACCTCCTTGTGTGATAATGATTGGAACAGAGTGCTGTCACTCTGTGAAGTGGATGTGGTTATTGATGTGGTCAATGCAGAAGCAGTGATAGCCGGCGCAGCGTGAGCAGTAACGAAACTCCAGGCCGGGATATTCCGTATCCGTCCGTCCGCAGACGGAGCACTTATGGTGATAGAGCTGTTCCCGCTGCTCCTGACGGATCTTTCGGGAAGCCTGCCGGAAGTTGATCGTGGCGCGGCTGGGGCGGCGCCGGAGGATCTTCAACAGGGTACCGGCGAAGAAGATCACAAAGTTCAGTACCGCGACCACCGGCAGCAGATTGAAAGGGAAGGGATTGGTGACGACGGCAAGCACAAAGTAGGCCGCGTCGATCAGCGCCAGATACTTCATGCGGATGGGGATGAAGAAGAACAGCAAAACCTGCTGATCGGGGAAGAGCGCCGCATAGGAGAAGAACATGGACAGATACAGATACTGGGCGTCGATCCGGATCCGGTATCCGCCGAGGAAATAGACCAGAAATCCGTACACCACGGTCAGGAACCAGCCGATCAGCAGGTAGATGTTGAACTGCGGCGTACCCCAGTATTGCTCCAGCGTGCTGCCCATCCAGTAGTAGAAATAGAAGACCACAAACGACAGAAGCCCCATGCTGGGCGGATAGACCATAAAGGTGAACAGCCGCCAGATCTGTCCCCGCA
>CAZMXF010000154.1:0-6194 GCA_964570015.1 uncultured Oscillospiraceae bacterium
CCGAGCCGGTCGCAGTCGTAGTAAAACTGCTCCGGTTCGATTTTTATATGCTTTCGAAGTGTGTTGAAGCCAAGCGACTTCATCGTCAGGATATCCTTTTCGAATGCTTCCGGGCCAGCCGGTGTATACAAGCCGTCACTCCAATACCCCTGATCCAATAGTCCGTTGAAAAAGTACGGCTTTCCGTTCAGGCAAAGCCTCTGTTTGCCGTTGACCGTCCGTATACTCAGCGTCCGGAGTGCAAAATAGGATTCAACCCGATCCTCCCCGCAGGTCACCGAAAATTCGTATAGATGCGGTTTCTCCGGACTCCAGAGAACTGGCTCTCGAAGTTCTATTCTGGCCTTTCCCTCTTTCAGTGGGTATGTCCGGTCTTCAAACTCGACGAAGCCGTCCTGCGGAGCATCCACCTGAATATCAGCCCAGGTTTCTCCGGTCACGATATGAAGTCCATGGATATAGTTCTGCGGAACCGGTTCCATCCATACCGTCTGCCAGATCCCCGAAACAGGAGTGTACCACATACCGCCGCGCCTTCTGCTCTGCTTCCCCCATGGGTACTTCGGAGACAGGTCATTGACTGCGGTGACGCGAAGGGTGTTGACTCCGGGACGAACTGCTTCGGAGATGTCTGTCGAGAACGGCAGGTAAGCCTGGTCATGCTGGCAGACTTCAACTCCGTTCAGAAAGACAGTACATATGCGACTGACCGCACCGAAATGCAGAAGAATCCGTTGTCCTGACCATTCTGTGGGAAGTTCAAACTCCCGTTCATAGATCATCTGCACACCCGGTTCCGGTGCATTCCGGATGCCGGACAGCAGGCATTCCGGGCAGAAGGGTACAAGGATCTTTCTTCTGCGGAATTCTTCTGTTCGGAGCTCCCACGCTCCATTCAGGCAGAGCCATTCTCCGCGGCGCAGCTGCGGCCGCGGATATTGATTCCATGGGATCCCCGCAAGCTGAACTCCTTCTTCTGTGTAGAGTTTCTGCATGGAAAACCTCCGAAACCGCTTATTTCTTAGTTTGTGCCACCAGACGTGCCTCATCCCGGATCGGCATATGAAATCTTTTCGTCATTTTCCCTCAGGGAACAGCACCCGGCTGAAAAGTACCTACACTCAACAGCGTCCCGATTGCGCTCCGATAGCTGTCCATGGTATGGGATTTCATGATTGCCTTCACTTCCCGTCTGTTTTCCGGGAACATTGCCTGCATGTAGGACCAGAGGGTCTTCATACGTTCAACGGTAAAAACAGGGCTTAGGCCGTCTTCCAGCCAGGCTTCCATCAGGCGATCATGAAACTCTTTCAATTCTCGGAGCATCAACTGATTTCCGCCCTGCAGAACGCGGAACAACGCCGGATTGGCCACGGCGGCCCGTCCGATCATGACACTTCCAACCTGCGGTGCCGCCGTACGCAGCGTTTCCAGGTCCTTTGCTGCTGTGATATCACCATTATATACCAGCGAAACCCGGCAATCCGAAACAGTTTCGGCAAACCTGGTCAAATCCGCTCTCCCCTCGTAATAGTCATCCCTGCATCTGGCATGGACGATCAGCTTTTTAATGGGATACTTTTCGAAGATTTCCAGAATCCCCGGAAATTCATCCGTGTTGTGAACACCCATGCGGGTCTTCACACTGATGCGATAGCCTTTACCTTCCGCATGATCCATGATGCGATCCAGAAGCGTATCCAGCGATGCAGGATCTCTGAGCATTCCTGCCCCTTTGTATTTGGAAAACACTGTTCCGGACGGACATCCCGCGTTCAGGTTGATCTCTCGAAATCCAAGCTCAAACAGGCGGTCCGCTGTCAGGATAAAGGCATCCGCATTGTTCACCAGCAGCTGCGGAATCACGTAAACCCGTCCGTAGTCGGCCGTCAGTTCCCGCAGGAACTTTGCCCTGAAGCCTCCGTTGCTGTCCGGAGCAATGAACGGAGTGTAATACTCTGATACACCGGGAAACATCTCATGATGGATCAAGCGGAATCTTGAAAGCGTGATGCCCTCCATCGGCGCATACAGAAATATAAATCCATGATTGCTCAAAATGTAACTCCAAGTACACTACATTTGCAGTTCTGTCATCTGCTTGTTTTAACTCAAGCGGGTCTGATAGTCATCCACGCAGTACTGGTCACGGCTGTCTGGCCTTTGAACGAATAGGTACAGTATGCCCCCCAGCCATCCATATACGGATCCAGGTTCTGGATCGTCAATGTAGGCTCATAGTATCCGTCAATGTAGGAATTCACAAAATGTGCAGCAAAATAATCCAGATCATATTCATCTCCCTGTGGGGAAACGAAAGTCCAATAGGCAGAATCATAAACATTGGCCGAGGTGACAAATGACAGCGACTGTCCGACCTTTTTCTTTTCGCTGGTCGGATTTTGTGTGATCATCATATATACCGCGTCCGTCTCTCCTGCTTTTCCCTGTAAAGGAGCCAGTTCATCATGCTGCATAACGGGTGGCGGAATTATCGGAGAACGGACGGGAGCCGGTCTCATATTTGCAAACACTTTATAGCTGTTTGACAGTCGATCAGGCGTTCCAGCTTCTCCTGCCGTGAACCAGTCGAAGTTCGTCGTGCTTCTCTCTGCTTCATTGAATGTTGACGCTCCTGCAGCATTATACTGATCTGCAGAAATCGGGTTTCCGTCGGTGTCCATATGAGAGACATAGCGATAGGAGTCAGCCAGTTCCGTATGTTCCACTGCGTAAGCCTCATATCCAATCGCGCCGTTTCTCATGCTTACGGAGCACCGCACCGTATACACCTCGACAGGCGACAGCACGACATTGTCATAAAACAGATAGGACCAGCGTTCCTTGTTGTAGTCATAAAATGTATCTGCAGAATTGGAAATGATATCCGGGAAAGATTCATCAGGCTGTATTTCAACCAAACATTCCATCATGTCTGTCGTATCAGAGTTCACTTCCCAGACCTTCAGGTTGGTAGACCGGTCCACTGGATGCTGGTCAGCCGCAAAGAACTCCATCTGCCCGTTGTGGTCAAGATCCATTATGCAGTAATACCAAGTATTCTGATCATCTGTCTGCAGCAGCTCATCCAGTTTGGACTCAATCAGCTTGATCTGTATCTGCTGATACTCAGAAAGCTCCGGTTCTTCTTCCTCTTTTTCATCTTCTGCGAAGGCATAGCCGCCAGCTCCCAGGCTCAGGAACATGGCCGTCACAAAGACAAACAACAGGCTGTTTTTTTTCCAAATATTCTTCATTCTGCACTTTCCTTTCTGTTTTCAGGGTTGTTTCATGCTTCTGGTTCAAAAAAGTGTTCTTCCAAGCTTTCTGACAGATCCATTCATCAAAAACCACCTCTGATTTGTTACTATTCTATCGGTCTTTACCAATGCTGTCAAGAAAGATATAAGAAGCTTGCCTCCAATCAGTTCTGCTTGGAATACTGGGATAATAGCATAATGATATTGCCTGTACAATAGTTCTCTGATATAATAAGATGTAATAAATCATTTTTCAGGAGATGTGGGTTAAATGAACAGGAAAACTCTAATTTCCCTTTTTTCCATCCTTATTATGTTGCTCTCCCTTTATTCCGGAAGTTTTTCAACTTCGGCTGAGGATTACGTTCCTGAACTTCTGCCCGCTCCTGCAGCTGACGGTCACCTGATCGATGGAGATGCCCTGAAGCAGTTCTTTGACAATTATCTGCATGAAAATTACTGTGACGGTGAGAATCAGTGTCTCTCAATTGCACTCTGGTGCCCGGATACCGATGAATACTGGTATTATAACCCCGATGTCTGGATGTATGGAGTAAACTGGTATCGCCTCCCCGTCAGCATGTATCTGGCTGAGAAAGTATCTAAGGGCGAGCTGACCATGGACAGCGTCGTAAACGGTATCACGCTGGAATATGCCATCAACACGGCACTGGCAGCTACAAGTAATCCCAGTTCATCCTCCATGGTTCTTTATCTGGGCGGTAACATGACTACAAACTGTGCGGATTTGACAACTGGGCTTTCCAATCTCCCGGACAGCTATTTTGTCGATGAATACTACCAGGAAAATGCCTATACTGCACGTCTCATGCTGGAGATTACCAAGACGCTTTACCTCGGTGGTGAAGAGCGGTTTCCTCTCGTTGAGGAATCCATGAAAGATGCCATGCCCGATGACTTCTTTAAACGGGACTGGAATGTCGCTCATGATTGGGTGATTGCACAGACAAGCGCCGCTTACTGGGGTGACGGGGCTGGGGATCGCATTCACTGCACCGGTATCATCTACACTCCCTCTCCGATTCTTCTTACGGTCATGATGAAAAACATTGCAGATATGGATATTATGGGCGGTGTTGCCTGGCGTTTTTCTCACTTAGGAGCGGCATTGGGCGAGCGTTTGCATCCGGATGGTGATTCTTCTGATGCTGATTTAAGCACAAATTCTGTTTCTTCCGAAGTACAGGCAGCAGAAGCCATCATACCGCAGGTTGCTGACGCCTCATCGACTGATTCTTCCTTAAACGTCGCTCCAGAACCGGTCGTCAGCCCTGCAAACACCGTGACGCCTCCTGCTGAGCCTGCTCCCACGGTGATGCCGGAAACGCCGGTCCCCTCCTCCGCGATGGAGATCCCTGTCCCATCCATTTTGCCGACAGAAAGCACAGCAACTCTGCAGGACACCGTGCCCTCCCCTTCTTCAAAGAGCCCGTTTCGCTTTTTTCTGATTGGCTTCCTCGTTCTGTTTGTCGCCGTTGTCGCAGTTGCGATCGTTCTGATTGTCCGGGAGCGGCCTCATCGGAAGCGTCGCCGCAGAAGGTCGCACCGCTAAGGATAATCAACACATTTTCATTTTTCATAAAAAAGGCTGGTGGAACCCTAAATCAGGATTCTCACCAGCTTTTTTAACGAGCAACTGATTACAGAGAATACGATCAAAGTCTGACGTGCTCCACGCCGGACAAAGCTTCTTCCACCAGGGCAGCGACATCCAGCGCGCTTTCTGCTGCTTCGACTTCCTGCAGCTTTGGGTGGGTCCTGGGATGGCGCGGAGTGAAAACCGTGCAGCAGTCTTCATAGGGCAGGATGGACGTATCGAATGTTCCGATCTTCCGTGCCAAGCGAATGATATCCTCTTTATCCATACCGACCAGCGGCTGCAGCACGGGCATCCTCGTCACCGCCTGTGTCGTTGCCATTGCCTCCATGGTCTGGCTTGCAACCTGACCCAGGTTCTCTCCGGTGACGATGGCTTTAGCCCCGACACGCTCGGCAATTCTCTCCGCGATGCGCATCATAAACCGGCGCATGATCAGGGTAAAATACTCCTCCGGGCACCTGTCCCGGATCTCCTCCTGGATATGTGTAAACGGTACAACCTCCAAGGTCATATCTCCGCAATACTTCGTGAGGAGGTGGCCGAGTTCAATTACTTTCTCCTTTGCCTGCTGTGAAGTATAGGGGAAGGAGAAAAAGTGGACCGGGACTAACCGGACACCGCGCTTGGCGATCATATAGGTAGAGACCGGGCTGTCAATACCGCCGGACAGAAGCGAAACCGCGATACCGTTGGACCCGACGGGCATTCCTCCCGCGCCTTCCACCGGCTGTGTGTGGACATAGGCCGCCAGATCCCGAACCTCCACATTTACGATGAGCTCCGGATTGTGTACATCCACGGCGCAGTTTGGATAAGCCTCGGCCAGTTCTCCGCCCACATACTGGCTGAGCTGGATGCTGGTCATGGGAAAACGCTTGTCGCTTCGTTTGGACTCCACCTTGAAGCTCTTTGCCCGGAGCATGTCGTCCCTCAGGCAGTCGATTGCCAGACTCACGATGGCATCCTTGTCTTTTTCACAGGCGGAAGCCCGGCTGATCTTGACGATACCGAAAACATCCTGAACCGCCTCAAATGCCGAATCCAGATCCGCATTCTCGTCCGCCGGCTCAACATAGACGGTGGATTGCATGCAGCTTACATTAAATTTACCGAGACCGACGAGCCGCCGGCGGACATTGCCGACCAGCTTCGCCTCAAAGCTGCGGCGATTGAGGCCCTTGAGCACCACTTCGCCGAGTTTCAGCAAAAGAATATCGTTCATTGACTAGCTCCTATTTGGGATGATGGCAGTTTCTGCTCCGAAACTGCTTCTCCGGAGTTCTCTGTACTCCGGACATAGAGATAGTAGGGGT
>CAZMXF010000155.1:0-6165 GCA_964570015.1 uncultured Oscillospiraceae bacterium
TGTCCATGATCATTATGCTGGTCGCCATGTTTGCGATCTTCTATTTTCTGATTATACGGCCTGAGAACAAGAAAAAGAAAAAAACAGAGGAAATGCGCAGCTCTCTGTCTTTGGGAGACGGCATTACAACAATCGGCGGTATTACCGGAAAGATCGTCCAGATCACCGAAGATACCATTACGTTTGAAACCGGTGAAGACCGGGTTCGTCTTCAGGTAAAGAAATGGGCCATCTCGACAACGGATAAAATGGAAGCCGCTGAAGCAGCTGCCGCTCAGTCCCGCGGAAAAAAGTAAGATTAAAACAGCGTCGAATGGCGCTGTTTTTTCTGTCTGCTTTGGCAAGTCGTTGTTCATATTATTTGAAAACCAGATCTTGAGGTTCTCTAATCCAATCATATCAAGATTTAGCTGCTGTTCAGTCAAGAAGCTTTTTCTGATAATAATTTCATGCAGTTTACACAAATTTACATAACACTCTCTTTTTGCGAAGAAAACCCTTGAATTTTTTACCAAAATGTAATATATTGTTACTAGCATGATTATGTAACCCTCAACGGGTGGAAGAAGGCTTCGAGGATATGCAGAACGTAGACTTGCTGGTACAATATCGGGAATACCTGATCATCGAACGGAATGCTTCGGAAAACACAATGAGTTCCTATATGCGGGATTTGAGACAGCTTCAGGAGTATCTCCAGCAGGAGAAGGGGATTGCCCTAACCACAGTAAATGAAGCGGACTTACAGGCGTATATCGAGCATCTTCAGGGAGAAGGGAAGTCCGTTTCTACAATTGCCCGGAATATTGCTTCCTGGAAGAATTTTTACCAGTACTTGATTCAGCAGAATATCATACAGGATAATCCCGCGAGATCTCTTTCAGCCGGAAAGGCAGAGCATAAGCTTCCGGAGATCCTGACTAACAGAGAAGTAGAACTTCTGCTTCAGCAGCCCAGGGCGACTGATGCCAAAGGAACACGGGATAAAGCAATGCTGGAACTGATGTATGCCACAGGGATCCGAGTCAGCGAACTGATCGATCTGAATGTCAGTGATGTCAATCTCCAGTCAGGGAGCATTAGGTGTTTCAGCAAGAATCGGGAGCGATTTATCCCGATGTATCCGTATGCCATATCGATTCTTCGGGATTATATGGATCATGTACGCGCTTCCATTGTTTCTTCTGAGGAAAATGAGGCTCTGTTCGTCAACATGAACGGTGACCGGATGTCCCGCCAGGGATTCTGGAAAATCATCAAGTATTACCAGAACAAAGCAAAGATAAAAAAAGACATTACGCCGCATATGCTGCGCCATTCCTTTGCAGCACATCTTCTGGAAAACGGTGCCGATTTGAAATCCGTTCAGAAGATGCTCGGGCATTCGGATATTTCTTCCACATTGTTTTATACACAACTGGTCCCGACATCAATACGGGATGTTTATCAGAACTCACATCCGAGAGCATAAGAAACGCCGACAACTCGTCGGCGTTTCTTATGCTTGCAAGGGCAATGGAAATATGCTAATATGAACAAGGAGTGTGATATTTTGTGAGGATTATCGGAATAGACCCGGGAATCGCTACCATCGGGTTCGGTGTTGTTTCTTATCAAAATAACCGTTGTGTTCTCGAGAAATGCGGTGTCATAACAACTCCCGCTCATACCAGTCTCGCTTCCCGGTTGAGCAGAATCTATTCTGATCTTACTGAGCTGCTGCAGATGTTTAAGCCGGATGCCGTTTCCATTGAGGAGCTTTTCTTCACGAATAATATTACAACCGGAATCCCGGTCGCACATGGCAGGGGCGTTATTTTGCTGGCCTGTGAACACGCCGGGATACCGATTTATGAATACACTCCCTTGCAGGTGAAACAATCCGTGACAGGATACGGACGGGCGGAAAAGAAACAAGTGATGGAAATGGTCCGTAGAATCTGCTCACTGACTGCGGTACCAAGGCCGGATGACGCTGCGGACGCGGTGGCTTTGGCGATCTGCCATGCAAGGAGTTCTACCTCATTGCTGATGAACGAAGGAGATTCCAATCCATGTTCTACTATCTGAATGGGACAGTCGTCGAAATCGGACAGAGCAGCCTTGTGCTCGATGTCAACGGAATCGGCTTTTTCATTAATACGTCTTTAAAGACTCTTTCTTCCATCAAAACATCTGCTCCGGCCAGGCTGTATATCTCTGAGTCTATCGGAGAGAACAATTTCGATCTCTATGGATTTGCAGATCTGCAGGAAAAACGCTTTTTTGAATTGTTGATCTCTGTTTCCGGTGTGGGGCCGAAGGCTGCGATTTCGCTTCTCTCTGCCCTTAATACGGATATGCTCGTTATGGCGATTGTCAATGACGACGCGAAAGCATTGACGGCTGCCCCTGGAATCGGTAAGAAAATTGCACAGCGTATTATTCTCGAGCTTCGTGATAAACTCGGTGCCGAAATGCCTTCCATGGCAGCTGATGTCTCTTCTGTGGAAGCGGCTTCTTCCGATGTTTCCGTAGGGAACAGCGCGGTATCGGATGCAGTTGCTGCATTGTCCGTTCTGGGATACAGTACGGCCGAGATTACGCCGATCATTAAAAACGGAGACTGGACCGGGATGGAAGCGGATCAGATCATTCGCCTTGTCCTGAAAAACATGATCTAAAACATAGAGCAGGGAGTAATCCATGAGTATTAGTTTTTCCGAAGATACAGAACACACACAGCTCACCAGTGCCATTTCACTTCCGGAGGACAGAGCAGAAGGTTCTTTGCGGCCAAAAACTTTGAATGAATACATCGGGCAGAAGAAAGCAAAAGACAACCTGAGTATATTTATCGGAGCTGCTAAGCTGCGAAATGAGCCGCTGGATCATGTTCTGCTGCATGGGCCACCGGGGCTCGGTAAAACTACGCTTGCTGCTGTTATCGCCAATGAAATGAATGTCAACATGCGCATTACCTCCGGACCGGCCATTGAGAAACCGGGTGATCTGGTCGCATTGCTGACAAATTTGGCAGAAGGGGATATCCTGTTCGTAGACGAGATACATCGTTTGAACCGGGCTTATGAAGAGATTCTGTATCCGGCAATGGAAGATTTTGCAATTGATATTATTCTTGGAAAGGGACCTTCCGCCAATTCGATCCACCTTGATCTGCCTCACTTTACCCTGATTGGTGCAACCACACGTTCCGGTCAGCTGACAGCACCTTTACGCGACCGCTTCGGCGTAACACTTCGGCTTGAATTGTACAGTCCGGAAGAGCTTCAGCAGATTGTGGAGCGCTCAGCGTCTATTCTCAATGTTGAGATTGATCCGAAAGGCTCATATGAGATTGCTTCACGTTCGAGAGGAACTCCGCGTATTGCAAACCGTCTGCTCAGACGTGTGAGAGATTATACACAGGTACGGGCCGATGGCGTCATAACGCGAGAGGTCGCAGATGCGGCACTTTTAAGCCTCGAAGTAGATCACAGTGGACTCGATGCGATCGACCGTCGCATGCTGAAAAGTATCATTGAATTTTACGGAGGCGGTCCGGTGGGCCTGGATACGCTTGCTGCAACGATCAACGAAGATGCGATTACACTGGAAGATGTATATGAACCGTATCTTTTGCAGAACGGCTTTCTTACCAGGACCCCAAGGGGGAGATGTGTCACGCGCAAGGCCTATGAGCATCTCGGGCTAGTGTTTTCCGGTAACGAACAGCTGGAATTTTGAGCATATTCCAGGAAAAAGTCTTAGTAATGAATAAAAAATCTATTGACTTTGAATGAATGTGTTGTATAATATGTGTTGGAATTTTGGAAAGTTTCAGGTTTTTCATATTCCATTGTCTCTGTTTGACGCAGCATTGTTTCCTCATAGAGTTTGTTTCCTCTGGTCAGGCGATAGGGATGCTGGCGCACAGACACTTATTTCGGCGTTTTCAGTGTGAACTGATCGCAAATAAAGCCCAGAAGGGCACAAACAAAAAGAGAGGATTAGAAATGTACGAAGACAAGACCTTAGTTTGCAAAGAGTGTGGAAAAGAATTTGTGTTCACCGCCGGTGAGCAGGAGTTCTATGCAGAGCGCGGTTTCCAGAATGAGCCGCAGCGCTGCAAGGCATGCCGTGATGCTCGCAAGAATGCTGCCCGCGGTCCCCGGGAGTTCTTCACTGCTGTATGTGCCGCATGCGGCGGAGAGGCCAGAGTTCCTTTCGAGCCGAAGTCTGATCGCCCCGTGTATTGCAGCGAGTGCTTCGCGAGAATGAGAGAGCAGGCTTAATCTTACGATTCAGAAAGGGGCGCAGAGATGCGCCTCTTTTTTATCTGAAAGGAGCATAACATCTTGGAAATCACAAGAGACACCGTGATTGGTGAAATCGTGGAAAACTGTCCTCAGGCTATGCCTGTATTTCAGGAGATCGGAATGCATTGCCTCGGCTGCGCAATGGCGAGTGGTGAAACTGTCGAGCAGGCCTGTGCTGCGCACGGGGTTGATCCGGATGAGTTTCTTGACTATCTGAAGAAGTATCTCGAGACTGTATAAGACCAAAACAGCCGGCTTGTTACCGGCTGTTTTTTATGGGGAGGTTCTGAATCTGAGATGAATAAGCGGCTGGATTTGCTCTATGAAATGATTCCCTCCGATGGTCTCGGAGTCATTGACGTGGGAACTGATCACGGACAGATTCCGATTCGGCTTGCGAACTCCGGATATTCGGGTAATATATTCGCTACAGATATTGCCGAAGGTCCGCTGAATGCAGCGCGTTCGGCAGCTCATGCTGCCGGAGTGGAAAACAAGATTCGATTTTTACTCTGCGATGGACTGGACTTATGCCCGCCCGAAGACGTCTCCGACATTCTGATCGCAGGTATGGGAGGAGATACCATCTGCGGGATTCTGGATCGAGCAGAATGGATTTTCTCCGGTCAGTATCGTCTTATTCTTCAGCCAATGACAAGGCCGGAGGTCTTGCGCTACTGGCTGATCCACAATGATTTTTCAATTAATCTCGAAGCTGTTTCGCGGGAAGAACAGCATGTTTACCAGTTGTTCCGCGCTGAAATGGGCCAGAGGAAGCGTATGAGCGATGCGGAATATCTTACAGGCAGCAGTGTTGTAAGGCGGACAGGGGATGATGTTCACTACGTCATTGACCAGCAGCTTCGAATGATCGAGAAAAAACTTTCCGGTCATGAAGAAAAAAGAGCAACAGCATCGTCGGAATACGCTTTTTATCTAAATATAAAAAGGGAACTGGAAGAAATGAGATCTTCCGCATATCCTATGGAGCAAAACAATGGCTAAAGAGAAAACGATCTATGTCTGTTCCGAATGTGGTGCAGAAACGGCAAATTGGGCAGGGAAGTGCTCTTCCTGCGGTGCCTGGAACACACTAAAAGAACTTAAGCTGTCATGTGGGAAACCAAAGGCCCGACAAATCAGTTCAACCGATTCCGAGGTACATCCGAAAAAGATAAAAGACTTATCTATGTCGAAAGAGCTGCGCTTTTCGACCGGAATATCTGAGCTGGATCGGGTTTTGGGAGGCGGCGCTGTCGCTGGTTCATTGAACCTGATCGGAGGGGCACCGGGGATCGGTAAATCCACCTTGCTTTTGCAGATGTGCGGGATGCTTGCTGCAGATTCCGACGTGCTCTATATTACAGGAGAAGAGAGCGAACGGCAGATTAAACTTCGGGCGGATCGACTCAGAGTAACCGGAGATCATCTTTATGTATTTGCAGAAACAGATCTGGACCGCATTATCAGAGCGATCGAAACCGTCAGCCCGGATATTGTGATCATCGACTCAATCCAAACCGTTTCAGACTCTTCAATTCCTTCGACTCCGGGCAGTATGACCCAGATCAGAGAATGTACCATGCGCATTATGCGGCTGACAAAAGAAAAGGGTCTGACTGTTTTTCTGATCGGACACATTACGAAAGACGGCACCATTGCCGGGCCAAAGATACTCGAGCATATGGTTGATTGTGTACTCTATTTTGAAGGGGAACAGGATACCAGTTTCAGAATTCTCCGTGCTGTCAAGAATCGGTTCGGATCCACGAATGAAATCGGCGTCTTTGAAATGGAATCCAATGGACTCCGATGCGTTGATAATCCGTCCGAAGTGCTTCTGTCCGGCAGGCCGGAACATGCTTCC
>CAZMXF010000156.1:0-6153 GCA_964570015.1 uncultured Oscillospiraceae bacterium
TTCAACAAGGTCGACCGCAAGGTCATCAAGATCATGCGCAAGTGCTATGAGGAAAAGTACCTTCCCTTCGGTGGGAAGACGAGGCACAGAGCCTTCCTGTGGGGACCGTCGGCCGTGTATTATACGGATTTCCCGACCTGGACGCAGAACTGCTGGGGCATCACCATTGTCCTCAACATGGACTCCACCATGGGCTACAACATCATCAATACCGAGGACCCGGAAATCGCGATGGACGACATTACGCGCTTTACTGAGAAGGCCTGTATGCGCCACCATGCAGTCGGCGGCTGGGAGAACATCAACGCGGTTTGGGACTGGGCCAAGAACTTCAACTGTGATATGGTTCTGATGAACGACAACATTGCCTGCAACGGAATGCTCGGCGTGCATGGCATGATGGAAGAACAGGCCAGGGACCTGGGATTCCACTTTATCTTCATCGAGCATGATCTGCAGGACAGCCGTACGGTTTCCCGCCAGGATATGCGTAACTGTGTCAATAAATACATGTCCGTCGTTTTGAATGAGACGCCGCTTGATCCGACGATCGTCGAGTTTGACGATGCGGAAGCATACTGATCGGAAGGTGGATGAAAATGAAGAAGGTTCTGAAGATGATTCTGAAGGTGTTGGGAAAGATCCTGCTGATCGGCCTGATTGGATTTGCGGCGACCTTTACGCTGTACATCACGAACGGAGAAAACAAGCTGATCTATTACGTCATCAGACCGTTCCTGAACAAGCATTATGATTCTCAGGTAAGAGACAGAAAAGTATAACATATTTCGTGCAGGGGGGACCGAACGGTTCCCCCTGTAAAAATAAACTTGTCAAGATAAGCGTCATGGTGTAAAATAAACTGATACCCCTATGGGCAAAAGGAACACAAGACCATTGCTTTGAAAATGGGAAGAGGAAAACAGGCTGGTTTGAGATGACACGTACAGAGAGCGTATTGACGAAAAACAAATCTGCAGTGATTCTCGAATGGCTGTTTCTCTTTGTAACGGGAATCTATCTGGTCTGTCAGTGTATCTATCAATCCACTTATGTCCTTCCGACGTATACATTTCCGGACCGACCGGTGTTCCAGTTCATCCTGTGCGCGGCGGCAGCTTTGGCCCTGGGGAAAACGGTCCTGACCGGGCTGCGGAACATCAGGACCGCACTTCTTGCGCTGACAGCTGTGGTTTTCTTCCTGGCTTATCGTACGGGGAGAGAACTCTTCCTGCTAATGATCCCGGTACTGATGGCCGGTACAGCGGGGATGGATTACAGGAGAACTCTGAAAGTCTATACTGTGGCGGTGGGGAGTTTCCTCGCAGTCACGATTCTATGCTCCTTCACGGGAGTGATCCCGAATATCATTTTTGCCGGCAGTGGGCATTTTCGCAGCAGTTGGGGGATTGCGTATCCGACAGACTTTGCATCGCTGGTGCTGTTCTTCGTGATGATGCTCTGGCTCGCCTGGGAGGAAATGCCGGCCGGGCTGGCAGTGCTCAGTGCGGGTATGTCCCTCTGGATTGCCCTGTCGATTGCCGAGAGCAGAACGTCCTACTTATGTGGGCTGCTGTTTCTCACGTTTATTCTGTATCATCTTGGTTTGGGGCATTTAAAGCCTGCAAAGAGCTCCAGGTCCAAACTCGGCAATGGTATTCAGATCCTGATGGCGTTCTCCTTTGTGATTTTCGCAGCGGCTTATTTCCTTGCAGTCCTACTGTATGCCAAAGGTACGAAAATCGGTGTCACTCTTGACCGATTATTCTCTTACCGATTGTATCTGACATTGATAATTCTGCGAGATCAGGGAATTTCAGCATTTGGTAGCAATTATCCTCAGGTCGGGCTCGGCGGAATTACGATCCAGTCAGAGGCGTATTACTTCCTCGACAGCTCTTACGCAATGCTGCTGATTCGCTACGGGTGGATGTCGTTTTTGGCAACAGCGGTGCTCTGGACTGCAATGGGAATGCGGGCTTATCGGGCGGGGGAGAGAAAACTTCTCTGCGTCATGACGGTCATCGCGTTTCATGCGATGAGTGAGCATCATTTCCCGGATGTCCAGTACAACATACTACTGGCGCTGCCGTTCGCGGCAATTCCGCTACAGAAGGAGCCGATTGCCGGAGAGAAGAGAATATCGGAGAGAATTCGGGAAAACTGGGGAGCTATCTGCTGTGGGGCAGCGCTGCTGCTTATGGCAGTTCTGGCAGCTCCGCCGGGACTCAGCAGACTACGTACGGTGTTTGACATCTGGGGGACGGATTCCTCGAGTGGTGAGCTTCAGGCCGTCCTGTGGTGCGCAATCCTGCTGCTTGCAGCCGGAACGGCAGCCGGATCACTTTGCCGGCTTGTATCACGAGTCCAAAAGCGGCAGAGACAGAGCAGAAAGACGCTGGCAGTTCTAACTCTAAGCGTGACTGTGCTGATCGGAATGATCCTGACGGATTCCCATACGATCCGCCTGGCGGATAAATCAGGACAGATTGTGCCGGAAAAAGCGGAAGCCTTGGAGCGGCTCCTCAATTCTGCAAGCGGAAAAGTGGTTGCAAATAAAGAGCCGGAACTGCTGCGCCGCCATTATCCCGCAATCACCCGAGCCGTTTGGTACGGTCAGGAGCTGGCGCGGCAGCAGAACCTGTCGGTTATTGTGAGCCTCGAAGAGGAAGGCATTGTCTTTTCGAGACAGGGTTTTCAGTTTACACAGATTTGTCCCGATGAAGCGATTTATTCGGATGACCCATCGGCAATTAAGACACTTTCAGAGGCGGGATATGAATGGACGGCTTATGACGCCGCTGTCAGAGAAGTGGACCTGAAGGCGTTTGCGGAGTTCAATGAACTCGAACCGACCGGACAGGGCAGTCTTGTCCTGAAGGACGGTGAACGACTGAGTCACGGCCCGTACCTGGACTTTTATTCCGGGACTTATCGGGTGACGTTTGAACTGAAATCAGATACCGGTACAGAACCGGGAGAGCCTTTGTGTTCCGTTTATGTGGTGACACTTGAGGGAAAGAGCCTGGCAGAAACCACCATCGGAGCGGAGAAACTGAACCACAACGGATCATGCTCTGCAGAACTGGTTTTTGATACTTCAAGCATTCGATACCTTCAGTTCCCGGTATTCCCGGCAGCGGGGCAGACGATCGAAGTAACGGGAATTCATTATCAGCGAATAGGGTGAGTGCCCTGTGCACACAGGCAATGACAAAAAGCGAAGCAGTCGCAGGAAATGATCTAAAACGGGGGACGGAGACAGGTGAACTTATACGGCAGCAATCTGTTTTTCGGAATGATGTTCGTCGCTTTGCTTGTCCTGCAATTTCTGTGGCTTCGAATTCCCGGAAAACAGGGAGAAGCAAAGAACCTCTCTCATAATCAAATAGTTTTGGATCTTGCATTCTGTATCTGTACGGCCTTTGCAGCGGCGAGTCTGCTCCGACTCTACCCGGGGAATGCCCGGCCGCCGATTCAGGATTCTTCGGCATTTCTGTATATCGGAAAAAGAATGGCGGAAGGAAAGCTGCCCTACCGGGACCTGTTCGATCACAAGGGACCGCTCCTGTATCTCATCCAGCGTGTCGGGATAGGACTGACGCCGGGAAGCTACATCGGAGTGTGGATCCTCGAACTCATCAGTATGATGATATCCGCATGGTATATGCAGAAGCTGGCAGAGCTCGTGACCGAAAACAGAAGAGATGCGTATCTCGCAGTGCTTGCGGTGCTCGGCGCCTGCGGGTGGATGGTATGGCAGGGCGGGAATTTTACAGAGGAGTTTGCGCTGCCGTGGATTGCCTGTGCCGCTTATATCTGCTGCGGTTTCTTTGAAAACGGGACATACAGGGCTTCGGATGTCTTCCTACTGGGAGCGAGCTTTGCGGCTGCGGTGCTCCTGCGGGCAAACATGGTCGCGGTATGGGCCTGTTACATTCCGATTGTTGTGATACTGCTTCTGAAGGAGAAACGGTTTTCTGACCTTGGCAGATGTGTTCTTGTGTTCCTGAGCGGAGTGCTCCTTCTGACGGTTCCCTTTGTGATCTGGGCGGCGAGAGCGGGATTCCTCCGGGAACTGTGGGAGGACTACATTCTCTTCAACTTCCGTTATACAGGCAGTGTGTCAGTGAGCGTGGCAGACCGGATCAGGCTGATCCTGCTTTTTGCAAAAGTACTGTGGCCGGCCTCAGTGGCATTGCTGATCAGTCTGGCCATGATGCCGCGCAGAAAACTGCTTTGGTACAATCTGCTGTTTTTTGCAGTCTCCGTTGTGTCCGCGGCCATGAGCGGCCGACTCTATTATCACTATGCGATTGTGATACTCCCTGCGGCGGTGTTGCCGTTTGCCTGCTGTTTTGACCGGTCAGCGTTACTGTTCCGGAAAAAGAAAGGGAGCGCAGCTTTGAATCCGGCCGTGCTGCTGGTATCTCTTGCCCTGATGGCGGCAGGCGCAGTGTCTTATCGTGTTGTGTTCTCCTATACGGAGGGGGATGATCCCCTTACTGCGTATCTGAAGGAGAACACAAAAGCGGAAGACAATGTGCTGATCATCGGAAACAGCTGCTGGTACTATCTCCTGGCAGATCGAAAAACGGAAAACCGTTATTTTTACCAGCTTCCGCCCATGGAAATCAGCGCAAACCTCAGAGATGACTTTTATGAAGAACTACGGCAGAATCCAGCGGACTGTATTGCGTTACCCGGTTACCGGGAGGATAGAGACCGGGTGGATGACGCGTTGGGAGGTCTTCGAAGTTTTCTGGAAGCAGAAGGCGGTTATCAGAGAGAAAACTATGATGATTTTGAAGTTTACTTCGAGTCATCGATCAAATAACAGGAGGAAACATGGATAAGCTGTTTGTTGTGATCCCTGCTTACAACGAAGAAGAAAACATTCGACAGGTTGTGGAAGACTGGTATCCTGTTGTGGTAAAACACAATGGTGAGGGAGAATCCCGGCTGGTTATCATTGATGACGGAAGCAAGGACAGCACTTTTGAGATCCTGAAATCATGTGCAGAGGATAAACCACTGCTTCTTCCTCTGACAAAGCCGAACGGCGGCCATGGTGCCACGGTCCTGTATGGGTATCACTATGCATTGGATCATGATGCGGATTACATTTTTCAAACGGACTCCGACGGCCAGACACTACCAGAGGAATTTGAACCCTTCTGGGAAGAGAGAGAAAACTATGACATGGTGATCGGCTGGCGCAGAGGCCGTCAGGACGGCGGTTCCCGCGTGTTCGTTACCAAGACGCTGAAGGCGGTCATCAAGGTCTGCTTCGGTGTGAGCGTTACGGATGCAAACACGCCGTATCGACTGATGAGGGCAGAGACCATGCGCCGATACATCGATCTGATTCCAAAGGACTTCAATCTGTCCAACGTGCTGTTGACGGTGGTTTATACCAAGAAGGGCTGCGCAGTCAAATACATCCCCATCACGTTCCGGCCGCGGCAGGGCGGAGTGAACTCGATTAATATGAAGAAAATATTCAAAATCGGACGTCAGGCGCTTTCTGATTTCCGGGACATCAACAAAGCGCTGTAATCGAAAGCCTTTTTGAGGAGGATTGACCCGAGTGGAAGTATTTTACGGCAGAGATATTCTGCTGTTGGCACCGCTACTGATGCTGTGCGGGATGCAGCTGATCTGGATGCGGATCCCGGCAGGGCGTATCAAAGTACCGGACCGGGCTTTGGATATTGTGGTTTGCTGCTGTGTCACGCTCGCGGTTGGAACGCTGCTGCGGCAGTATCCATGGACATCACTGCCGACACAGACAGATTCTTCGGTCTTTTTGTATATCGGAAAACAGATGCACATGGGGAAGATCCCTTATATTGACCTGTTTGATCACAAAGGACCGGCGCTGTATTTTATCCAGTATCTCGGATACGCGATTTGGCCGGGCTCTGTTGCCGGCGGTGTATGGATATTGGAAATGATCAGTTTCTTTCTCCTCTCACTGACAATGTTGAAGATTGCCGGCTTTGCTTCGGAGGATCGGAGAGATGCCTATCTCGCGATCATTCTGATCCTGCTTGTATGCGCGTTCAAACTTTACCAAGGCGGAAACTACACCGAGGAACACACACTGCTTTGGATTACGCTCTCGGCATACATCTTTTTCTCCTTTTTCCG
>CAZMXF010000157.1:0-6141 GCA_964570015.1 uncultured Oscillospiraceae bacterium
CTTCGGCGGCATCGGCGTCTTCGCCATCCATGAGATGGGCCGCTTCTATCGCCATGTGCTGATCCAGAAGCGCTATCCGCACCACGGTGCCGTGGCCTTCGGTCATCACGGCAAGGCCCTGTTTGAGGTATTCAAGTTCCTTGGCGTGCAGGATATCGCCTACAACCAGCCCAAGTGCCTGCCTTATCCCACTGAGAACCCCTGGGCGTAATCCCGGTACGGTTCTGCGGTAATGGCGGGACCAAAAAGATCCGGAGATCGAACACCGTTCTGGTGCGATCTCCGGAGTTTTTAACAGGAGAAATGGTATGGATCCGATTAAAGTGTTTCTTGTTGAAGATGAGCGCATCGTCCGGGAAGGCTTGCGGGATATGATCCCGTGGGAGCAATACGGTTTTGTCTTTGCCGGAGAGGCGCAGGACGGAGAGGTCGCCCTGCCCATGGTACGCAGAATCCGTCCGGATATCCTGATTACGGATATCAAGATGCCCTTTATGGACGGCCTGTCTCTGAGCCGGCTGGTCAACCGGGAGCTGCCCGATACCAGGATCATCATCCTCTCCGGTTATGACGATTTTGAATATGCCCAGCAGGCAATCGAGCTGCAGGTCGATCAGTACCTTCTCAAGCCAATTACAAAGGCAAACGCAATCAAAGCGCTCGAGCAGACGAAAAAAAGGATTGAAGAGGAACAGGATCAGAAGGAATATCTGCAGACCTTCACACGGGAGGCCCGAAAGTACGAGGATTATTCCCGGCGCGCTTTTTTTGAGAAGCTGGTCAGTGGTGCGCTGAGCGTTCAGGAGATCTACGAACAGGCAGAAAAGCTCGAGATCGAACTGGACGCAGAGAGCTACAACATCGTGCTCTTCAGCATTCACACGCCGGGAAATGTCACCGGGTATTCCGAAGGCCTCTCCCGTATGGAAGAGACCCTGCTCCGTTATTTTATCCGGATCCCTGACCTGCTCCTGTTCCGCAGCAGTCTGCTGAGCCACGCGGTGCTCATCAAAGGCAGTGTGGAAGAAGTGCGGACGCTGACCGCGCAGTGTGTCGAAGTGATCCGACAGCACTGCAGCAGCGGGGAATTTCCGGTGGACTGGCACGTGGCTGTCGGCACGCCCGTCAGCAGACTGAGCGGTCTGCACCGGTGCTATGCAGACGCAAGTCATGCACTCGCCTTTCGGCATCTGCTTCCGCGGCAGCATGTCCTGACCACTGATCTGCTCCGGCAGAACCGGAACGACGACGAGCGCTACGGTGCCGTGGATTCGGGAAAGCTGGACCCCTTGATTATTACGGGTTTCGTGGAAAAAGGTCTTCTTGAAGAAATCGGAGATTTCGTCTCGGAATTTTTCGGTAATCTCGGTGATGCTGTCGACTCGATGATGTTCCGGCATTATCTGATTCTAAGCGCCCGTATCAATGCGATCTCCGCAGTCCGGGAACTCGGTCTCGACCGGGAGGAGCTGGTAAAGCGTCTTCCTCCGGCGGAGATCGATCTGAGTGGAGAAGATCTGAAGACCTATTTCCGAGATGTTCTTTATGCGGCAATCCGGCTGCGGGATGAAGAGACGCAGAAGCAGAGCGGCGATCTGGTCACCAGTGCTTTGCAATATATCGACCAGCACTACACAGAGGAGAGCATTTCTCTCAACAGCACCGCAAAAGCCATCAACGTCAGCACCAACTACCTCAGTGCCATCTTCAGCCAGAGTGTAGGCCAATCTTTTGTGGAATACCTGACCCAGAAGCGTATGACACGAGCCAAACAGTTCCTGCGCCAGAGCAACAAACGGACAGGTGAAATTGCAGCCGAGGTAGGATACCGGGATCCGCGTTATTTCAGCTTTGTTTTCAAGAAGACACAGGGTTGTACACCGAGAGAGTATCGCGCAGGGGACAGTGAACATGAGAGAAACCGGGAAGCATTTCGATAAAACCTCCATCAGTTCCCGACTCCGGGCTCTGATCCTGCAGCTGGCTGTACCGCTCTCCCTGCTGTCACTGTTCGTGGTGCTGGTCTTTCTTCTCTCGAGTCTGTCTCTCGCGCAGGTCAGCCGCAACATCTCGACAGCCTCCCGCTTTAATCAGAACTTCAAGGACGAAGTTGATCTGAAGATGTACTACTTTGTCACCGGGAGCGACGACCAGCTGCCCTGGGACGAAGTTCAGGCTGCGGAGGATCTCGCGACGGAACTTCTGGAAAATACGCGCAGCCGCGAAAGCCACCGCGCGGCAAACAGCGTTCTGGATCTCTGCCAAAACCTGCGCCGCTGTATTCAGGAGATCGAGGCGACCGACGGTTATGATCTGCGGATGCATCAGCTGGAATCCAACATCTATGTCATCACGGAACTGATCCAGAAATACATCTACACCTATCTCTATCACGAAGCCGGAGAACTGGCCGTTATCCGTGCTAGACAAAATATGTGGCTCACGATTGAGCTGATTCTGGCTCTTGCAGTTGCCGTCGTGGTCATTGTTCACTCCCTGCGTAGAAGCTTCCGCATCAGCCGCAGCATCTCAAAACCGATTGATCTCCTGTATCAGCGCGTTGTCGAAATCGGGGAAGGAGATCTTTCTCCCCGTGCGCCCGTGGAGGCCGAAGACAACCGCCTGCAGACCCTGGGAACCGGTCTGGAGGAAATGGTAACCCGGTTGAATGAGCAGATGGAACTGAACCGTCAGGAGCAGATCCGTCTGAACAGTATGGAACTCCAGCTGATCCAGGCACAGATCAATCCCCATTTTCTTTATAACACGCTTGACGCCATCGTGTGGCTGATCGAGACCGAAAAAAACGAACAGGCTGTGGAGATGGTTTCGAGTCTTTCCAATTATTTCCGCTCCTTCCTGTCCAACGGCAAAGACATTCTGCCCCTGCATGAGGAGCTTCTCCATGTGCGCAGTTACCTTGAGATCCAACAGGTACGTTACAGCGACATTCTGACCTATGATATCCTGACCGATCCTTCGCTGGATGATTGTCTGATCCCGAAAATGACGCTGCAGCCGCTGGTGGAGAATGCGATCTACCATGGGATCAAGCCAAAACGCGGCATTGGCCGCATCATCATCAGCAGTGCCCTTGATGGTTCGACTGTGGTTTTGACTGTCTCAGACAACGGTGTCGGGATGAATCCGGAGACCCTGGAGAAGCTTCGGACCTCTCTGGCACAGGACGAGGGGAGCGGCTTCGGAATGCTCGCCTCGTACAAGCGGCTGAAGCTGATGTACGGGGACGAACTGGACTTCCAGATTGAGAGCGAGGAAAATCGGGGAACGGAGATCACCGTCCGGATTCCCTATCGGATGGAGGCAGAGACATGAAAAAACCGGGAATAATTAGCCTCTTCCTGCCGATGATGCTTCTGATGGCGCTGTCCGTTCTGGCCGCCTGCGGCAAAACTTCGCCCGTGGAGGACGAAGGCCTCATCCGTGTCGGGTTCTCTCAGGTAGGCGCAGAATCAGACTGGCGTACAGCAAATACCAAATCAGTGACGGAAGCCCTGACGGAAGAAAACGGTTTTGAGCTGCTGTTTGACAATGCGAAACAGCACCAGGAGAATCAGCTTCTTGCCATCCGCAACTTTATCCAGCAGGGTGTTGACTATATCGTTCTTGCCCCTATTGCTGAGTCCGGCTGGAACGATGTCCTGCAGGAAGCGAAAGTCGCCGGAATCCCGGTCATCATCGCTGACCGGCAGCTTGCCGTGGAAGACCGCAGCCTTTATACCTGCTTTGTGGGTTCGGACAACCTGACCGAGGGAAGAAAAGCGACACAGTGGCTGGAGGAGGAGCTGCAAAGGCAGGGCAGAGAGGACTCCCCCCTTCGTATTCTGCATATTCGGGGTACCGACGGCTCCACACCGCAGCTGATGCGAAGCAAAGCCCTTGAAGACGCTGTCGCTTCCCATCCGGGGTGGGAAATCGTCGGCAGTCTGCCCGGTGAGTTTACAGATGCCAAAAGCTATGAACTGGTGCGGGATTTTCTGAAGACGGGAGAGAATATTGATGTGATCTACAGTGAAAATGACAACATGACCTTCGGTGCTCTGCGGGCTCTCGACGAGGCCGGTATCTCCTATACGGGGGAAGATCATCTAATCATTATTTCTTTCGACGCCGTACGTGATGCGCTGCGAAGCTGTCTGGCAGGAAACATTGATCTCTGTGTCGAATGTAATCCCTTGCAGGGACCGATCATCTCCAAACTCATCAAAGAATTGGAAGCCGGAATTCAAGTTCCAAAGGAAACATATGTGGAGGAGGCGGTTTTCTCTTCTGATACCCTCACAGAGGAAATCCTCAGCAAAAGAGAATACTGAAAAGACACAGTTCCGTACTCCTTCCGCACAGGGGAAAACAGATGAAATCCTAAAAGCAGTTCCGGTATGACGCAGGGTACACGTCGAACCGGAACTGCTTTTCTATCCACTTTTTCGTTCCCGAAGCGACCAGGTCAGGCGCACACCGTTTTCGCTGTTTCCGCGCATCAGCCGCAACAGGATCCGCGCAGCCGTGGAACCCATCTGGTGCCTCTCATGGGCGAGAGAGGTTATGGGCACCGGACTGAGGGTACAGTAGTGAGAGTTGTCAAAACTGACTACGGCATAATCCTCCGGGATCCGGGATCCCGCAGCAAGCAGGGTTCGGATGAGTGCATAGGCGAGCTCGTCGTTGTAGCAGATGACGGCTGTACAGCCGGGCAGGCGGGTATGCACAAAACGGTCCAGCCATGTATACTCCCCGTCCATAAGCCGGTCCCTGTCCTCTGTGGCATACCAGAGAACACTTTCCTCCGGAACCGAAAGCCCCGCCGCCAGTAGTTCTGCCATATAACCGCCGTAGCGTTCAGTCCCCTGTCGGTCATCGCTCTTGAAGATCCCCGCAATCCGCTGATGCCCTTTTTCAAGAAGATAACGGACCAGCATCCGGGCTCCTCCCTCGTTGTCGTCTAGGACATAAGGCGCATCCGCCGGAACCGGCAGAGGCGAGTGCAGCCAGACGATCGGAACGTTCTTCTGATCCAGCTGTTTCAAAAGATCGAGGTTCGGGCTCGGAAGTGCGGTTTTGGCTCCTTCCAGGAGAATCCCTGCCGGGGGATTCTTCAGGAGCCGCAGCAGAAGTTCCCGCTCCCGCAGAATGCGGTTTCCGGAGGGATATTTTTCAAGTTCATATCCGGCAGGAGTGAGCTCCGTCTCAATGTCGCGAAGGAGCTGCGGATAGAGATATTCTTCCGTAGAGGAGGTGATCACCGCAACCCTCCCGGTTCTTCCCCGTCCGTCAGCGGCGAGGTAAGTCCCGCTCCCGCGAATACGGACAATCAGACCGTCCTCTTCCAGCAGTCCGAGCGCCTTCCGAACGGTTTGCCGGCTGTAGCCGTAGCGCATGCAGAGTTCTGCTTCACCGGGCAGCTTCGACTGTCCGCTCCGGCGCAGCTGTACGCAGAGCCCCCTGAGTTCGGCTGTCAAAACAGCGTACTTGGTTTTCATTTTGGCCTCCTGTCCCGTGTCGGTTCGTCCCGGATTCGGCATGGCAGAATCATTGTATCACATCTCCATTTTTTTCGCCATGCGGGAATGAAAAAACTGATAATCTCCGATCTGTACATTGAAAAAAGAATGATTTCCAAAGGACTTTTTCGGCATCAGAAGAATATAACTGCAGATGCAACCTGCCTTTTAGTCAGATTGTCACAGCTCTTTTTTCTTCCATCCCGTCATGTCGTCAGAAAAAAACAAACTATTTTCGGCGATTATCGTAAAAAAACATACCTCAGTCTCAAAGTTGTATTTATTGTAGTAGAAAACGCAAAAAGTTGTATTTATTCAAGTTCACGATTCGCCTCTGCCCGAGCCCGGAACAGTTGACGGGGAGGCATTTTCGTGGTTTGATATATTTGCAGGGCAATTATGCCCAACAAAAAAATAAAGAAAGAGGTAAAGACATGAAAAAGATTCTCGCAATCGCACTGGTATTGACTCTGGTACTGTCTCTCAGTGTGACCGCATTTGCAGACGACATTAAGGTCGCCTTCTCGCAGATCGGTCAGGAGTCCGACTGGCGTACCGCCAACACCGACAGCATCAAGGGCACCATCGAAGGCCACGACGGCTGGACGCTCATCTATGA
>CAZMXF010000158.1:0-6118 GCA_964570015.1 uncultured Oscillospiraceae bacterium
GTGAGCCAGGGAAATCGCCAGAGGCATCTTATCGGGTGTCTCGTCACAGGCATAGCCGAACATCATGCCCTGGTCACCCGCTCCGCCGACCTCGTCATTCGTTCCGAGCGCGATGTCTCCGGACTGCTCGTCGATATTGACAATAATGCCACAGGTATCGCAGTCGAAACCGTACTTGGCCCGATCGTATCCGATGTCGCGGATCACACCGCGGGCAATCTTCTGGATGTCTACGTAACAGTTGGTGCTGATCTCGCCCATGATGTGCACGAGACCGGTGGACGCTGTGGTCTCACAGGCTACACGTCCGTCGGGATCCTGTTCCAGGATGGCATCCAGCACCGCGTCCGAAATCTGGTCGCAGATCTTGTCCGGATGTCCTTCCGTGACGGATTCTGAAGTGAAGAAATAATGGCTCATATTCTTTCCTTTCTTCCTCATCTGAGTAGCAACACGAAAAACGCCCCGGAAAATCCGGGGCGCAAAAGGAAACGCTGTCAAAAGCCTCATCTTTCGTCTCACCGCCGGACTTGGCACCTTACGCATCACCGCAGGTTGCCGGGCTTCACAGGGCCGTTCCCTCCACCACTCTTGATAAGGTGTTTAATTGTTGAATGTATTATAGCAGGTTTTTCTGTCTTGTCAACAGCTAATTTGATCTGTCTAATCTGAAAGCGGAACCGCAAACACCTTCCTGTTTTCCAGGATAAACGCCGCAATCCCTTCCGTATCGTCCGGGTGAAACACCGGTACCGCAGCCGCGACCGTTTCATCGTCCGTCACCAGCGCCGCGAAGCGCTCCGCCGCATGAGGGAATCCCTTTCCCGTCTCCCGACGCATCACCCCGATCTGTGAATAGGAATTGTGCTTGTAACCCTCGATCAGGATGAGTTCTGCGCCGGAGAGCAGCGCCGCCGCGAGGACGGATTCCTCCAGCGTCAGCGGCTTCCGGAGAAAAATCGCGCTCTGCTCCGGTCCGTTCACCAGAGAACAGTCTGCCCCGGCCGCCGAGAAGCGCTGGGAGTCCTTCCCTTCCGTATCGAAGCGCAGTCCGTGGGCGTCATGCTTGATAACCGCTGTCCGGATTCCTTTTTCCTCCAGCAGCGGAATAAGGCGCTCGATCAGGGTCGTCTTTCCCGAGCCGGAATACCCCGCGAAACTGAGTACGCTCACAGTCCTTTTCACGCGCTTAACTCCTTTATTACCTCAAGAAGAAGCCTTTAAGCTCTGTCCCGGCTTCCAGCGGCCCGCTTCCCGCCGGGATTACCGCTGCAACGTCACATCCGATCAGTCCGCTGATCATGACATTTCCCTGCCCTTTGGAAAGACGCATCCGGACCGTGCCGTCGGTCAGCTCCAGGAAGCCCCGCAGCATGCGGTTGTTCGGACTCGCCTTTCCGAAGCGCTCCGCCAGGCGGATCGGGAACTCATGGATCTCATAGTCTGCCATGCCGCAGAGCTTCCGAAACGCGGGCATCGCAATGGCATAAAAGTTTGTAATGGAGGAGGCCGGATTTCCAGACAGACCGCAGATCAGCTTCCCGTTTTTCTGTCCGTATGCGCAGGCCATACCGGGCTTCAGATCCACCTTGCGGAAGAAGATCTCTGCTCCGATCGCTTCCATGGCGGCAGGGGTCAGGTCGTAGTCACCGACCGAGACGCCGCCTGTGGTCACCACTGCGTCACACTCCGACAGGCTCTTCTCCAGTCCCTCGGCGATTGCCTCCACACTGTCGTTCACAGCACGGTAATAGACCGGCTCCGCCCCCTGGTCCCGGATGGCTCCCGCCATGCTGTAGCTGTTGGTGTCATGAATCTTTCCCGGTGCAAGATCGTGCCCCAGTTCCACCAGTTCGCTCCCGGTGGCAAGAACCGCGACACGCGGCCTTCGGTAGACCAGCGGTCTGGTAATATTCTGCGCCGCCAGTGACCCCATCACGCCCGGGTCGATCAGCGTCCCTTTCTCCGTGAGCAGGCTGCCCTTTCGGATGTCTTCTCCGATTCGTACAATGTTGGTGCCCGGTGTGCAAGGTGAAAACAGCGTCACGGTCTCTTCCGTGAATTCGGTGTGTTCAAACGGAACCACTGCGTCTGCGCCCTCCGGGATCGGTGCGCCGGTCAGGATCTTCGAGGCGGTCCCGACCGTAATCGGAAAGCGCGGTATGCCCGATGCGGGGATCTCTTCAAGAATCCGCAGGGTTACCGGGGCTTCTCTCGAGGCGTTTCGGCTGTCCTCCGCCTGAAAAACATAGCCGTCAAAGGGGGAACGGTCAAACGGCGGAACGTTTTGTGCGGCAATCAGATCTTCTGCCAGAATTCGTCCTGAGGAGAGTTCGATGGGGCAGAGTTCCGTCCCCACCGGAGAGACGAAATCGGTTACGATTCTGCGTCCTTCCAGGTATGAAGTAGCTTTCATCATGGTTTTTCCTTTCCCGCGTCCATCTCTGTACACGAACATCGTAATTTGCCGAGGAAACACCATTGCTATTATAGTCTCTCCCATTGTCAGCGTCAATCCGATTTCTTCTCTCTTCCGGACTCAGGATTACCCTTTTTCAGCTGGCAGGTCTGCAATCTGGATTTAAACTGAAAGCAGGCCTCAGGATCACATTCCCAAGGCCTGTTCTGATGATTTGTGTTATGCCGCGGTGTCGGATGTTTCTGTCCTGTCCGGAGCTGGTTTCTGTTCCGATTCCGGGCGAAAGCGCATGTGCCCCCAGTTCATCGGTCCGCCGAAGCCCTCGCTCTGGGCATCGCCAAAGGACGCGGAAACCGAATCCAGCGTGATCTCTTCAACGCTGTCACCGATGGCTACAAGATAAGTCTCTCCGATCTGCATCTCCGGACAGCTGATTGCCACAGACGAGAAGCTGCAGGGAACCTCGTAACTCAAAATGACGTTCCCTTCGCTGTCTTCCAGGGCAACAGTTGTCCCGGCAGGCGCTCCGCGCTTGATGTTGTAAAGGATGGAGCACTGTCCGGAGCTTGCATCAAAGCCCTCCGCCATGGAATAGCTCCCGCAGGCGATCACCTCGCCGCCGCTAATCTCCATGATTCCGCCGCTCTCACTGCCGCAGTCCAGCGCACTGTTGCTGCCGCTGTTGGTCAGGCTCACACGGATCACGCCGCCCGAGATGATGATGTCTCCGTTGGAATCCAGTCCGTCTGCGTCCCGGGCGGTGCTGTTGACGACGGTGATGCTGCCGCCGCTCACACGGATCCAGGTTTCCGTGCTGCCCTCTGTATCTGTTTCTGACGTCTCCTGCATTGTTATTGCAGGACGCTCGACAGAAGCGGCAAACGCATCGGGTCCCCGCTGCCCTTCCGCGTTCTCTGGCATCATTGGCGGCTCAGGCCGACTGTTTCCATCCTCACCCGTTTGTCCGGGCATCCTCAATCCGGGACCGCCGTGCATGCCGCCAGGTCCTCCGCCGAACGCTCCGAATCCGCCAAAGCCGTTCATACCGCCGTTGGCGTTTAGTCCGTCGTCCTCCGGATAAATTGTGATCTCGCCGCCGCTCACGTCGATCGTGACTGCTTCGATGCCTTCATAACAGCTGGGGATCTGAACGGTCCCTCCTGCAATCTCCACAGCCGTATCGGAATGAATTCCGTCGTCCCGGGTCGTGATGACGAGATCTCCGTCGTCCATCCGGAATAAACCCCCTGAAGAGATGCCGTCGCCTTCGGCGTCGATCTCGACACTTCCGCCGGTCAGAATGACTGTGTTTTCTGCGGAGATTCCCTTATCTGCCGCCGTGATCCGGATCTTCCCGTTGGTGATTTCAAGCTTCCCTTCCATACCGCCTGCGGAGATGCCATCATCTCCGGATCCCAGTGTCAGTCTGCCGGCCAGGATGCGGATGCTGTTTTCGGCGTTGATGCCGTCTCCTCCGGCCTCCGCCTTCAGCGTACCCGATTCCCAGTATAGCTCACTTTCGAGCCCGGTCAGGGAAATGCCGTCGTCTCCCGCATTCAGGTTCAGCTGTGCCTCCATGATACAAAGGTTGTCATTGACGTGCAGAGCATCTGCTGCCGCGTCCACCGTAATCGTCCCGCCGGTAAGAACCAGTTCGTCGTTGCAGACGATTCCGCTCTCTTCCGCTGCCGTGACCATCAGGCTCCCGCTTCCGTTGATCGTCAGGTCATCCCGTGAAAAGATCGTGCCGTCCATGCCCGCTGTCCGGTTCTCCGTTGAGAAGCCCAGGGTGGTCAGGCTGTTTTCGCTGCCCTCCGCCAGGCTGAGGAACACCTTGTCCGCCTGCTCCACATCGAGGCATGCGCCCGTTGAGCACGAGATATCCGCACCGTCCAGCATGATCCAGACCTTGGCACTTCCGTCACAGTCCACAATCACGCAGCCGTCGGCAAGAGTGCCCGAGATCACATATTTCCCCTTGCCGGTGATCATGACATTGCCGTCAAAGGCATAGGCACCACCGCCGAATACGGAGACCTGGTCTCCGTTCAATGTGATTCTCGTTGCGCGCGAGGTATCCCAGGCTCCGTTTTTGTCGTTTTCCGTAAAGGGAACAGCATGCCCGAAAGCCTCTGCGTCCTCATCCACAATCACCTGAATTCCGTAGGCCTCTCCGTTCATGAACAGGACGGTAATCAGCAGCGTCAGCAGGAGCACGACAACACAGATCGCATCAAAAGTCCGATGTGTTGACATGATTCCGGACCTCCTCAGCCCATGTAATCCCCATTATAGCTGACCAGTACGGCGGATTGAACGCCATCCATCTCAGAAAGCTCATTGATAAAATCGGTGTTTGTGTCCCGCAGCCGAACCTCCAGGTTCAGCTCCACCGCCCCCTTCCGGGCAGTCTTGCTCTTAACCGTGCAGCGTCTGGTGTGCTGCCGAAGGGCTTCCAGGGCTTTCTCCTCACTCTCATGGCCGTCGCATTCCAACACCACGATGAAGGGGTTGGTCATATCCTTGCGATTAGCAAAGATCAGGATGATAATCCCGATGAAGAAGCTCCCGAACACCGCCAGCGGGATCATTCCCGCCGCCAGTACGATCCCTGCGGCGATGGCCCAGAAGAGGAACGCGATGTCCAACGGTTCCTTGATTGCCGTACGGAAACGGACAATGGAGAGTGCGCCCACCATGCCCAGCGAGAGCACCACGTTCGATGTAACTGCCAGAATCACCAGCGTTGTGATCATCGTCAGCGCCACCAGCGTCACACCGAAGCTGGAGGAATACATGACACCCGCATAGGTCTTCTTGTATACAAAGAAGATGAACAGCCCCAGACCGAACGCCAGCAGCAGTGCCAGCCCCATATCCAGAACGGTGATTGCACTTACATTCTCCAGGAAACTGGACTTGAAAACATCTCGGAATGACATCGTTTGATCTCCTTTTCTATATCTGAACTCAACCATAGATTCTGCACTGTGCATATTTGGAAAACGCCGTCTCCCGCCTGCCGGGCATCCAGACCGCGTCGCGGATGATATCCGGCAGAAACTCGTCCCACTTGACCTCCAGGATGATTCCGGCGTTCCCTGCCGGGATGGTAACACAGTCCGGATTCAGGAAGTCACAGCATGAAAGTGCGGTCCGGATCTCCCGGTCAAAAGTCACGCGCACGTTTCCCGGGCGGAAAACATAGGGCTCCCGGATGTAGTCTACGATGGTCTTCGGCCTCAGGCCCTGAGAGCGCATCTTGCAGTAGAGTTCCTGTACCAGCGGCCGGTCGCAGTCACGCATCCAGTCAATCGTTCCATCAAGGATCTTCTGCACCTCTTCTGCACTGAGCACGGCGCTGTACTTGGTGCCGAGGCCGCTGCGCCGGCTCTTTTTCTCCAGGTGGATCAGCGTTGTGTCCCCGTTGTAATACCGGATGCGGAACTTTTCCCGCATGTTCACTCCGTCGATTTTCTCCCGAAGTGCCTTGTCCCGGGCATTGTCAAAGTACAGGCTCCGAATCAGGTACATCCCGTCCCGGGCATGCTTGTCCGGTTCCGCAACCGCCCGCAGGCGCTGCCGGATTACCAGCAGATCCGCATAGCTGATCTCGTGCTTCCATTCATGGCGATAGTGGGTTTCCAGCGAACTCACCTTCTTTTCCCTTCTGTCAGATTCTTGGATTTTACCGTATTT
>CAZMXF010000159.1:0-6105 GCA_964570015.1 uncultured Oscillospiraceae bacterium
CCAGCATGACATCGGGGGCAAAGCCGGAGCCCCACATGCTGTCGATGTCGATATAGACGACGAGTTCTTCGGAATCCTTCTGCGTGAGGTAAGCCTCGAGGGCTTCCGAAGCGGGGTCACCGGTGACATAGACCTCGTCAAAGGACATCAGCTGCAGCATGTCCTGCGTCACCCCTGCATAGTATTCGGTCAGATAGAGGCATGGGGCTTCGGCATGTGCCGCGACGGCCGCAGTATAGCCGGGGTGCTCGTCATAGATGTAATCCGGAACCGAACGGAGCGACCAGAAGAACGAGAGCGCCAGGATGACACCGAAAGCACTGCGCATGTCCATGTGACGGCTGCAGGCCAGCAGACAGAAACCAGTGGCGAGGACCGCGATGGGCATGATGTTGTAGATATAGCGTCCTTCCAGAACAGGGGAGATGATCGCCGGAACAAAAACGGTCGGGATCACCGGAAGAAGCAGAACGAGAAAACGCCAGTCGGATTTCCTGAGGCGCGGTTCTCTCCGGATCAGAGTCAGGATCAGCCAGAGACAGAAACCGACGGCAGCGAACAGAATCGCGACCGGGATCCCGACCCGGAACTGCCCGAAGTAATAGCGCAGCCGGCCGACCCAGGCAGAAACATTCTTCAGATTCGCCAGCGCGTCGCTCTCCGGTCCGAGGCGATGTCCCGTCATTTGGGTAAACACCGCCGGAAAGCATAATAACATCACGCCCACGCCGAGAAAAGCCGACAGTGAAAAACGGAGTGCGGGCTTCCAGGCCTTGCGGCAGATCAGAACCAGCACGGCCGCCGCACAGAGGAAGAACGCATAGAAAACAAAGTAATACTGGGTCATCAGTCCGGCAAAAATCGTGAGCCCGATCCCGAGTTCTTTCTTCCCGGAGGGCGCGCGCAGCTCCTTGGCAACCAGGAGGGCCAGCAGCACCGTGAAAAGCGTCATCAGCACGTACATCCGGATCATCAGCATTGTGCTGAGTCCGACCTGACTGAAACCGTACAGGGCGGCAATACCGGCGGCGACAAGACGGTTTTCAAAGAGCTCCATTCCGAGTGCATAGAGCAGCAGCAGCAGACCCAGGTAAATCAGTAAATCCGGGATCAGTCCGATCCATTTTGAGAACTGCCCCCTGGCCAGAGTGGAGCAGAAATTGAGAATCCAGTAGTAGAGCGGAGGGTGGACATCCTGAACCTGATTATAGTAGACAGAAGCTGCGTCAAAGCCCGGTTCTGAATCCGTCACAGCCAGATAGTCGAAAAAGTTCTCCCGAGTGATGATCTGCTCCGGAATGCGGTCGTGCTCACCGTGCCCGATGAAGGGCATATAATGACTGTTGGCCAGACCGTAGGTGTAAATCTCGTCGATGAACATTCCGCTCTTCCACAGGCAGAAGTGCAGACATACGGCGAGAACCAGAGCCAGAACCGCAAGCAGAGGCAGAACAGAACGCAATTTACGTGGAAGAGCCATCGGTCTCCGTCTGATCTACAATCGACTCAAAATCATCGATCCGGGTGTCCAGGTCTGCTTCCGTCGGGGCTGTGCTGCCGGAGTCCGGCGTATTGAAAGAAGCCTTGTATGCTTCTATTTCCGCCTCCTTGGCGGCGATAGAGGTACGGAGTGTTTCCACCTGCTCATACAGCGGAGCAAAAAAGCCCTCCGGGGAAGAAGCGGACTGCTGATAAAAGAGTTTTCCGATTTCGCAGAAGACCCGCTCCAGTTCCTTATAGTCTCGGTTAAGGTCCATGGTAAGTTTGGTGGCGTTGCCGAAGGAACGGGCACGCTGGCTGCCTTTCTCAAAGACCTCGGAAATCCCCGTGCTCTGGGCGGCTCCCTTGACGCGCTCCACCATACCGCTGACCGCCTCACTGTCCGTGAGACCCTTTGCGCGGCTGAGAATGGAACCGACCAAATCCTTATAGTCAGACATGATATCCTCCTTAAATCCTGCCCTCTGACTCGGTTTCCGGATCCTGTTCACCGGAGACCGGCATGATGACAGTTGTTTTGTTACGGTTGATAAAAAGAATGATTCCGCTGACGCATACAATGAGAATGCTCAGCAGCTGAGAGACCCGAATCCCGGTATGCGGGAGATAGAGGCTGTCTGAACGAAGCCCTTCGATCCAGGCACGCCCCAGCCCGTACCAGAAGAAATACATCAGGGCAATCTGCCCGTTATAACGGCGGCGCCCCGACCTGGAGAAACAAATCAGAAACAGGAGCCCAAGAAGATTCCAGAGGCTCTCATAAAGAAAAGTCGGATGGACAAAAACCGTCGTGCCGTCCGGGGCTGTCAGACCCATGCGGCAGAAAATCTCCGTCTCGGCACCGAAAGCTTCACGGTTGAAGAAATTCCCCCAGCGTCCGATTGCCTGCCCGATGAGTACACCAAACGACATTACATCGAGCATGGCAGGGAAGGAAATGTGACGGATGCGGCAGAAAACGAGAGCGATCAGAACACCTGTAATAATTCCCCCGTAGATCGCGAGACCACCCTCCCAAATTGCAAGAATCTCTGCAGGATGAGCGAGATAGTACTCCGCCTGAAAAAGTACGAAGTAGAGCCTGGCACCGAGGATCGACAGTGGAATCATCCAGATCATCATGTCATAGACATCATCAGAGCGGATGCCGAATTCCGGCGCGCGAGCAGCACAGTAGAGAATCCCCAGAACAAAGCCCAAGGCGATGATCACACCGTAGAAATAAATCTCCCGACCGAAAACAGAAAAGGATGCGGGCGGGTTGAGGGTCAGGTTACCGAGGAAGGGGAAACGGATGACAGATTCACGCTGAATTGTCTCAAGCAGAAACATCCGTCATTCCTTCTTTGCCGCTAGAATGCTGAGCGCCAGACGCTCCGGCCGCAGGGCATCCCGGAGAAAGGCTTCGCATTCGCTCTTTTCAATGGAGGCCATCACTGCGGGATAGTCGAGATAACAAAAGCCGTCAAACTCATCCAGGGCCAGGGAAACACATACATCATCAAAATCTTCCATCCCGCGCAGAGCGGTCCCGATGCCGGCACGTTTTGTCCGTTCAAAGAGGGCGGTATCCAGACCGTCCCCGCCAATCCGGGCGACTTCCTCCTTCAGCGCGGCCAGAACCGAATCCGGATCCCGGCTTTCCCCTCCGAGAATCACCGTACCCACACCCGTGGAGAAGTCGGCATCCGCATCGAAAGAGCGGTTCAGCAATCCGGCTTCATACAGCCGATTGTAAAACGGACTGGAAGCTCCGGCCAGGAGACGCATCGCGAGAGAGGCAGTGAGCTGCTGACGGAAAAGAGAGGGGCCCTTTTCTGCAGGCTGCAGCTTCGCGCCGATCAGAAACTGCGGAGTGGAAACCGGCATCTCGACTACGCTCCGGGTGCCGACCGGGAGAAGGTCTTCCTCTTCGCCGAACGAGACGACGGGAACGGGCTTCTCCTCCGAAGGCAGTTCCTCTTCGGCAATGGCCATTACCCGCTCGGGATCTACATCGCCTGCGACACACAGAACCATATTGGCGGGTGTGTAGAAGGCCGCATGGCAGGCATAGAGAATTTCCGGTGTGATTTCCGCGATGCTCTCAACGGTTCCGATGACTTTTTCACGGATCGGGTGATAACGATACAGCAGCTTCAGCAGACTGTAGTAGTTGGCTGTACCGGGGTTGTCCTCCCCCATGTGAATTTCCTGCCCGATGATGCCCTGTTCCTTTCGGACCGTCTCCTCGGTGAAATAAGGCGTGGAGACAAAATGAAGCAGAAGACGCAGGTTTTCTTCGAACAGCCTCGTGCAGTGAAAATAATATGCCGTCACATCGGAAGAGGTAAACGCATTGGGATCGGCGCCGTTCTGCGTCAGAAGCGTGAGAGCATTGTCTCCGTCCGGCAGGTCGAACATCTTATGCTCCAGATAATGGGCCACACCGGCGGGGGTATCATAGGCAATACCGTCGAGCGTAAACCGGCGGTAAGTCCCGCCGTAGTCGGTCGCGAAGACCGCATAGAAACCCGAAAAGCCTTTCTTGGGGAGAACACGGATTCGCAGACCGTTCTTCGCGCTTCCGCTGAATAAAACATCTCCGGTTCCGGGGTAATCAAGTTTCTGCATCGTCATTTTCATCCTCCGGATCACTTTCCTGCTTCAGCAGGAAGATCTGATCGCATTCCACACTCTTTGCGATTGCGGACACCTGCTCTGCGGTGACTTCGTTCACCAGTTCAGCCAGGTCTGTCGGACTGTAGTCTGCGCCGACAACGGCCTGGGAGAGATAGAAGCTCTCCAGCGCCCCCTGCGAATCCGGGATGGAACGCAGGTCCGAGATGACTCCGGCCCTGGCAGTGCGCAGATCGTCTTCTGAGAAGTCGCCCCGGCAAACCGCATCCAGCTGGGCGAAAATTTCGGCCTTTGCTGCGTCAAGATTGGAGAGCTGGATGCCGGAGGAAACCAGCAGGAGCCCCTTGCGAATGTCAATGATAGAGCTGGCATAGTAGCAGAGAGAAAGCTTTTCACGCACATTCAGAAAGAGCTTGGAACTTGGACTGCCGCCAAACAGGTCGTTGAAGACATACAGCGCGGCAAAATCCGGATCCTCCATACACTCGCCGAGACGCCAGCCGATGACGAGGTTGGCCTGGGCGACATCCATCTCCTCTACCGTGCTGCGTGGTTCCGCTTCAAGGGCATTCATGCGGATTTCAGTCCCGATCTCGGTGTCGATCTCGCCGCGGGGCAGGGTCGAGAGATGGTCGCGAAGCAGAGCCTTTACTTCCCGAAGGGAAGCGCGACCGCAGTAAAACAGCTCAATGGGACTGGTCTGAAGAAGCGTCCGATAGTGGCGACTGAGCTTTTTGTAATTGATCGAGCGGCAGCTCTCCTCATCGCCGTAGCGGCTGACTGCAAAGTCCTCACAGCAGCACATTTCTTCAATACAGCGCAGAACCGCGTAGCTGCGCTTGTTGTTCATGCGAGCGGAGATCAGATCCAGAAGCTTCTCCCGTTCACTCTCCACATAAGCCGGCAGCAGAAGACCGCCTCGCGTGACAGGGGAGAGCAGAAGGTCAAGCGTGAGTGCCAGCGTGTCTTTCAGGACACCCTCACCCTGAGGGAGAAAGGCATCTTCCGGAAAACTGGCATAAAAACCACAGCACTGAATCTCGCCGATCCGACGGATAATGGGCTCGATGACGGTTCCGTAGAGTTCTTCCATTCTGGCGCTCAGCGTCTCCATATCGGGAAACGCAGAGGTTCCGCGCCGCAGGACAAACGGGATCAGAGCGTTCATCGATGCGGTTTCCCGGTTCAGCTGAGACAGAAGACTGACACTGAAGCAGGCGGTTTTAAACTTATCCTCCCGCAGATGGGTCAGCCAGACACCGGGCCGAATCTCTGTTCTGGAATATTCCATAGGATGTGAGCCTTCTTTCTGGTTTTCCTGAATTCAATAATACATTACTATAACATAAACAGAAGAAAATTGGTAGAGAAAGATTCCCCCAATGCTGCTATTTTTACAGGAGAGAACAGGAGCAGCCGGGCTGAGACTGACATTCCGAAAAAAGAACGGGGTGACAAGAAAAAACACTTGACACCTGAACTGACCTGTGGTATGATCACCAGGCTTTAGATCGGAGAGGGGGCGTCGGCATGCCGCAGACGGGCACGGGAGAAGTTCTGTCCGGACGCAGCGGGCGGAGAGAGGCGCAGGACCGGGTTTATCTCAGCATGCTGCTGGACTTCTACGGAGAGCTCCTTGCCCCGCGTCAGCGGGAATGCTGCGACCTCTACTTCAACGAAGACCTCTCACTCTCCGAGATCGCCGAAACCTGCGGCATCAGCCGGCAGGGAGCCTGGGACAATATCCGCCGCGGGTCGGAAGCTCTGGAGGAAATTGAGACGAAAACCGGGCTGCTGCACCGACAGGCTGAAACAGGCGATCGTCTGCGGCACCTGGAGGAGACCCTGAGGAAGCTTGAGATGTTGTGCGGAGAAGAAAGCACACTGCGTGAGCAGATTCATGGCGCGGCCGAAGAGGTTCGGGCACTTCTGAAGACGGAGGACTGATGGAACATGGCGTTTGAAAGTTTATCCGACAAGTTAACC
>CAZMXF010000160.1:0-6089 GCA_964570015.1 uncultured Oscillospiraceae bacterium
TGACAATCTGCGGGATGTTCTCCGCGCCGTCGTTTCTCGCCAGGGCGAAGCTGTGCAGGATCCAGACATTGTTCTTCTTCCCCAGGGCGCGGGCCAGCATGGTGATCTGTTCCACCGGTGTACCGGAGATTTTGGACGCCCATTCGGCATCCTTGACAATGCCGTCATACTTTCCGTCCAGGTAATCCCGGAAGTTCACGTCGTCCTTCAGGTTCGGAGCCTTCTCGCTCTCTGCGTCAAAGCCGACAGTATACTTCTTCAGGAAGTCCCAGTCGACGATGTCACCCTCTTCGGCGTCCAGACGAAGCATCTCATGGGCAACGCCCAGCAGCAGCGCGGTATCCGTACCGGTACGGACGGGTACCCATTCGGCATCCAGTGCCTGGGCCGACGCACTGTACATCGGGTCAACACAGATGAACTTTGTCCCGTTCTCCTTGGCGCGCATGAAGTGTGTCATCGGAGTACCGGGTGCAGACCACGCGGGATTCAGGGACAGGAAGACCATCGTATCGGCGTTCAGCATGTCATAGCGGTCGTTGTTGGCGCCGAATCCGTTTCTGCTCACGCCGATGGTGGTGTTGGTGTTCAGAAGATACGTGCCGTAAGAGGTGGAGTCCGCTACGGAGGTATGCCCGCCATAGTACATCAGGGGGATATTCTCACTGTAGGAGCCCCAGCTTCCGGTCAGGAATGCCTGGTTGCCATACTTTTCCTTGATCGTCTTGTACTGGTCTGCGACATACTTGATCGCTTCATCCCAGCTGATGCGCTCCCACTCGTCGCGGCCGCGAAGCTCACCGTTGGGTTCCTCGGGAGACCAGTGTTTCCGCTTCATGGGGTACTTGAGACGGTCGGCGCCGAAGCACTGCTGCTGCTGTGCCTTGCCACGGATGCAGCCGCGCTGCTGCGGATAATCCGGGGAGTCGGGATGCGTGTCATCCGTCTTCTGCCGGACAACAACTCCGTCCTTCATCAGGACCTTGTTCATGCAACGCCCGCCGCAGTTATGCCAGCAGGCTGCTGCAATCCACTTTCCGCCCTCATCGTGATCCACGATAGGAGCATGCTCTTTGGATGCGACCGTCTCCGCCGCGGCGAGGCGGCTCTCTCTGCTGACTGCGCCCAGACCTGCAACCGCGGCTGTTGCCGCCATACTCCCTTTCAGGAAGTCTCTGCGGCTGAACTTACGGTCCAGGATTTCTTCCAGTGCCATAGTACAGTTCTCCTCCTTTGATTATGATTCAAAAATAATGCGAAGGAACACAAAGAGCATCTCGACGCCGCTGTCGGGATGTGCTTTCTGTTCCTTCGCAAATCAGGCAAGCGGCACGGTTGCCCCTACCGCTCATCGGCTATATCCGCCCTGAGGGTGAAATACAGCTCGGAACACTATTCTTCTGCCTTGAATTTACCACGTGCAATGTAAGTTAGTCAATCGCAACATCTTTCGCTCTTTTTTCTGTCCGCCAACCAAAAACCAAAGGTCACCACCGCCATATACGGGCACAGGATCAGATAACAAGGCATCAGGTACAGATACGGGATCGGGATCCAGCGGTGGAAAAGCTCCAGAAGGAAGTTTCCCTCCGTCTCCACCGAGTAGAAGTAGTTGGCTTTCGGGTAGAGGCCTGTGGCGCGAAGCAGCAGATTCACACAGAAAACAGCAATCGAAATAACCAGAATGGTCAGGAGTGTCCCCGGGAAATCCCGGAATCTCGGTCTGTAGAGACCGAATGTCGCTAGGGCCAGTCCTTCGATGATCACCATGAAATGAGTGCCGTAAAAGCCGATCATACGCGGCAGCAGGATGGAATAACCCTCAAAACCGTTTCCCGGCATCAGAAGGGCCATCAGTGCGCCGAGCGGCCCGAGGAAGAAGCAGAAGCTCATCAGGCTTCGCCTGTCTGTCATGACCGCGATTGGGACCAGAATCATGTTGATGTTGCAGAGATGAAGCGGCAACTCTCCCCACCAGTTGAAACCGTTCATCGCCGCCATGATCCGGTCATAGTCCCGATCGACGGACAGCGCGTATTTGTAAGCAAAGAATCCAATCAGCGTCACCACGCTGGCGACCACCAGCACCAGGCGCCTGGTCCTGTCAGTCTTTCTTCGCACTGCAAGCGACGCAACTGTCAGCAGGAGCAGGAAGCACAGGGAAATTACACAGAACAACGGATTAAACGGCGTCATGATCCAGAATTCTTCATCCATAGTCTTTCTCTCCTCTTGACCGGTTAGATGCGAGTGCAGCCTCCGGTGCCGAATTCACTCCGGCTACATTCTGTCATACTCATGTGGTGTCTTTTCAACAAAATACCACAGCTTCTTTCAGAACACAAGTGAAAGCGTCATCCGTGTCAAAACTCCCTGTCCGATGTTAAGTTCCGGACAGGGAGTCTCCCTTTATGATGATTGTTTATACACGTTTTCCCAAAAGACCGGCAGTGCAGATCAGAAGACTTGTGTCGGCTCCTCTTCCACTGCTTCGGGAGTTGCGTCGATGAAGAAGGCCGGAATCGTCTCCATGGCATCCGGCAGGACTTTGATGTTCTGCACTGCGTCCGGGTGCGCTTTCATAATGTCGGTGAGCTCACCAAACTCCAGCACACGGGAGTTGCAGGCATCCACGCAGACCGGGTTCTTCCCCTCTTTCACCAGGGCGTAGCAGCCGTCGCACTTGGCGGCGACAGTCTTGCCCTCCTTTTCCATGAGGATCGGCTCATGATAGGGGCAGGCTTGGACACAGGTGCCGCAGCCGATGCACAGTTCGTCATCGACCAGTACCAGGCCGGTATCCGCATCTTTGTACAAGGCGCCGGTGGGACAGTTCGCTATACAGGCTGGTTTGGCACAATGATTGCAGGCGATGGAGAGAAAGTACATCCAGGGCTTCGGATATTTGCCCCCCTCGTAGAGGTCGACCTTGCGGAAGAGTTCTCCAACGTTGTACAGGGCATTGCGGTCACGGCAGGCGACTTCACATGCGTGGCAGCCTGCGCACTTTTTCATGTCAAAATAGAATGCTTTCTGACCCATGATCTTGTCCCCCTTTCCTTAAGCTTCCGGGAAGATGATCCGCTTCTCCCACTGAGCGTCGGGAAGCAGGCTCTGATCTTCATATTTGGAGATTCTGGTATTGACGGAGTTGTAGCCGGAGTGGCCCTGGCCGGTCGGCAACCAGCTGGTCATGGTGTTCGCCGCACCCGCGACGTCCACGCCGTCCTTGTTCAGCTGTGCCCAGGCTCCTTCGCCCGCGCAGATGACACCGGGGATGATGCGTTCCGTCACATAGGCGGGACGGGCGATCTTGCCGTGCAGGCCTTCGACAAGCACGATGTCGCCGGTCTTGACGCCGATGGCCTCAGCGTCGACGGTATTGATCCACAGTTCCTGCGGGAAGGCTTCACGCAGCCAGGTGATGTTGTCGAACACGTGATGGGACCGACGCTGATAGTGGTGGTTGATAAACTGGACCGGGTATCCATTCTCCAGTCCGTCCTCGTAGCCTTCTGTGATCCGGACGTATTTGGGCAGCGGATCCTTGCTGGAGAATCCAATCCACTCAATGTAGTCGGAAAGCAGCTGGCAGTGGATTTCGAACTTGCCGGACGGAGTACCGACGGGATTTGCTTCCGGATCATCAATGAAGGCCTTGAACGGCAGATTGGTATATTCCTCCGGATTCGGGATCTGGAAGCCGCCCTTCGCTTCAAATTCGGCAAGCGGCATAATGCCTTCCTGCGGTTCGAGTGTCAGCTCTTCACCCGACTCGGCGCAATAGCGGTCCACATCCTCCTGGGTAATGGTAAGCAGCGGCTTTTTCTCTCCGTCAGTATCGGTGAATTTGCAGCCGGCCAGCTTATTGAGGAACTGCTGGTACTCGCTGACGCCGGAGACATCCGCGCCGGTATAGGGGTATTCCTCGGGATAGAGCTCATGGAGCTTGTCCGCGATGCCCATGGCGATCTCGCGGTCGGATTTGGCTTCGTACAGCGGCTCGATGATCTTTTTGCCGACAGAGAGCAGTTCACGGTTGTTCTTCAGGGCACCCGGGCGTTCCCACTCGGTGGTGCAGGGCAGCACGATGTCCGCGTACTTGGCCGAGGTGTTGAACACATAGTTGATGCAGGTGACAAAGTCCACCTTCTTATAGGCTTTCAGGCCCTGGGTCATGCCCTGGCGCTGGTTCAGGGCACCGCCGTAAGACTGGTGAATCATGTGGATGTCCAGCGGGTACATCTCGACCTCGCCGGTCTCCAGATCTTTGTGGTCGGTGCGTTTGCCTTCCAGGATGGCGGTCCACATCTCACCGTTGTTCAGGGCGTGGGTCTTCTGCGGGAAGGGATTGGCCGGCATGTTGTTCGTGTCGCCGCCGCCTCCCTGGCTGACCAGGTCCGGTCCGCCAAAGGAGCCGTAGTGTTCCATCAGAGAGATCACGGCTGCACCATCCCGGCCGATCTGGCCGCAGACCATACCCAGCGTCAGCAGCGCGTGCGGGAAGCACTCGCCGTCGTGGTGGCGCGCGGGTGCGCCGCCCGTAAAGATGCAGGCGGGCTTGGTAGTAGCATACCTCTCGGCGAGTTCCTTGATCGTTTCGGCGGGAACACCGCAGATTTCGGATGCCCACTCCGGCGTCTTCGGGCCTTCGTCGGCCCACTTGCCCTCGCCCATGACATAGTCATAGAAGTTCTCATCCGGATCAATGGCACGCCGGTTGAACACAAGGGGAACGCGCTCGGCCGGGGAATAGGTGTATTCTTCTCCCTCAGCGGGCGGCATATGATCGCGGTCAAAACCAACGCAGTACTTATCCAGATACTCCTTGTCGTGCAGATTGTTCGCAATGATATGCTGGATCATACCGAGGACCATCGCCGTGTCGGTGCCCGGACGGATCGGGATCCAGGGTGCATCCAGTCCCGCGGCCGTCTCGGTGTAGCGCGGCTCGACGGAGACAAACTCGGTACCCGCCTTTTTGGCCTGCAGATAGTTATAGAACGGCAGGCCCTGGGAAGAAACTGCGGGGTTGCAGCCCCAGAAAATTACCAGTTTCTGCTTGCGCAGGGTGAAGCGGTCCGGCCCGTTCCAGAAGTGGCCACCACTCAGGCCGGTGACAGTGCCGTAGACATCGGGCCATGCGCCCCAGGAGACCTGGCCCCAGCGCGGTGTGAAGCCGCCCAGTCCCTGCAGCACCTTCGGGAAATAGCTTCCGCCCGCCACAAAGCAGGTCTCCGGCCCGTACTGGTCATAGAGCTTCTTGGTGGTCTCGGCAATCAGGGTGTAAGCTTCATCCCAGGAAATGCGCTCCCATTCATCCTCGCCGCGGAGTTCGCCGTTGGGGTTCTCAAGGCTCCAGTTTTTGCGCTTCATCGGGTACTTCAGGCGGTCTGCACCGAAGACCTGCATCCGCTGGGACCGGCCTCTCTGGCAGGCACGCTGCTGGGGATAATCCGGGGAATCGGGGTGACTGTCGTCTGTTTTCTGGCGTATTACTACACCGTCTTTCACCAGCGCCAGGTTGATGCAGCGCCCGCCGCAGTTGTGCCAGCACGCTGCCGGGACCCATTCTCCGCCGGTCTCGGGATTGACGATCTCGGGATGCTCTACCGGGGCCACGTTCTCGGCGGAAGCGAGGTTATTCTCTTTTCCGGTGAGGCCGAGCCCCGCGACAGCAGCTGTCGCCGCAACGGTCCCTTTCAGGAAGTCCCTGCGGCTGAACTTTTTGTTCAGCACTTCTTCCATCATTGTTGCCATTTTTTCCTCCTTTTGTTCGTTATTCTTTGCCGGATTCATTCTGTATTGCGGGATTCATGCATAAAAGGGACAGCAAAACCGCGCGGCAAACTTGCCGCACAGGCTTTGCTGTCCCTTCGCAATTCATGGCAAGCGGCACGGTTGCCCCCGCCGCTCATCGGCTGTACCCACCCCGGGGGCAGCGCACAGCTCGGAACAGTTGTGCCGTACATTTCTTGACGGAAAGTATATACGTTCTTAACAAAAACGTATCATATATATCCTCGGTTAGTCAATCAAAACATGTTCCGAAAATGCCAAAATCGCTCATTTTTTATGTTGTTTTCAAC
>CAZMXF010000161.1:0-6060 GCA_964570015.1 uncultured Oscillospiraceae bacterium
AAGAGCTCCTGGAACTCATCGACAGCTACAAGACCGACAAGAAGGGCAAGACCGTTGTGAAGGTCGGCGTCTGCGGCGCCTCCAATGAGCACTGGAACGCCACCCAGTATGTCCTTGACCAGAACGAGGCAAACATCTACATCGACCTGGTGGTCTTCGATGCCTACAACCTCCCGAACGAAGCCCTCAACAGCGGCGACATCGACCTGAACTCCTTCCAGCACAAGGCCTACCTCGCCAACGAAGTCAACTCCCAGGGCTATGAGATCGAGACCATCTTCGACACGCTGATGGCTCCCCTGACCCTGTACTCCAAGCAGTTCGACTCCGTGGATGCGCTGAAGGCCGCTGCCGGCGAAGCCGCATAAGCGAGTCCGACTTCGAGAAAGAAAACAGCACAGGCGCCCGCAAGGGCGCCTGTTTCCGATCATAGAACAACAGGAGAGGAAAGAGACCGTGAACGAACTGGAACAGATTCTTTACCGACAGGTGCAGGAAGACCACGATTATGTCGTTACGCTGCGCCGCTGGTTTCATCAGCATCCGGAACTGGCGAGAGAGGAGAACACCACCGCCGCGCGCATCGAGCAGGAGCTGGATGCCATCGGCGTGCCGCACAGGCGCGTCGCGGTGACGGGCGTCTATGCCGAGATTGAAGGCACAAAGCCCCGGGACGGAGAGAAGCGCTGCATCGTTCTGCGGGCCGACATCGACGGCCTCCCCGTCAGACAGGAAAACGGCGTCCCGTATGAGAGCCTCTTCCCGGGGAAAATGCACGCCTGCGGGCACGATGCCCACAACGCTTCCCTGATCGGGGCAGCGCGGATCCTCAGCCGGAACCGGGATCTGTTTTCCGGAAAGGTGCTCTTGACCTGGCAGCCGGGAGAAGAGGTCGGCTACGGCGCCCGGCCGATCATCGACGGGGGAAACATCGACGAGGCGGACCGCTCCTTCGGTATCCACATGGCGTCCAATGTCCCGGTGGGGTCGCTGGTCCTGATGCCGGGACCGAACAACGCCAGCGTAGACTGGTTCCGCATCCGGGTCCACGGGCTGGGCGCCCACGTGTCCGTTCCGCAGCGCGGTGTGGATGCGGCATATATCGCGAGCCAGATCGTCGTTTCGGCACAGGCGCTTGTGACCCGGCGCACCAGCCCCATGGACAACGTGCTGATCGGGATCGGAAAGATCAGCGCCGGGACGGCCTACAACGTTGTCGCCCAGGAAGCGGAGCTGGAAGGGACGATCCGCGTCTTCTCGCCGGAAATCCGCCGGGATACGAAGGCCCGCCTCGAATTCCTCGCAAAGCAGACGGCCGAGATGTTCGGAGGTACGGCGGAACTGGAGTGGAACGACAACACCTCCGCGCTCATCAATGATCCGGCGGCTACGGCGGAAGCCCAGAAGACGGCGTTTTCCCTCTTCGGGACGGATCATGTGATTACGCAGCGGCAGCCGGATCTGGGTGGAGACGACTTCGCCGAATATATCCTTCGCGTACCCGGATGCTATGCATACATCGGCTCCGGAAACCCGGCGAACCCCAACACCCAGGTGGCACATCACAATGCATATTTTGACATTGACGAGGATGCGCTGACGGTTGCAACGGCGATGTATACCTGCTATACCGCGGAGTATCTGAACAGACTGGTCTGAGCCGAAAAGACAGAAAATACCACGGAGAGGCAGGGGAAATCCGAGCCTCTCCGTTTTTTCGGAGGCACGCCGTGCCCCGGTAATGTGTAGGGCCTTCACGCTTGCACGATATGCGGAATCCTGTTATACTGCGAGAGATTCAAAACCCTGCGGGAAGCCGCAGAGAGTATGGGAGGCAGAAACATGTTTCGGAAAATGGCCAGAATCAGGGAGCAGATCCCGAATGAGGAATGTATCGAGATCCTGAAGACGCAGCTGCGCGGTGTGCTCTCGGTGCGCGGGGACGACGACTACCCCTACGGCATCCCCATCAACCACTACTACTGCGAAGAGGACGGAAAGCTCTATTTCCACGGCGGTACAAAAGGACACCGGATCGACGCGATGCGCAGCCACGGCAAAGCCTCCTTCTGCGTGCTGGACGAGGGGCGGCCCGAGCAGGAGGGCAGCTGGGCGCTGCGCTTTCGCAGTGTGATCGTCTTCGGCCGGCTGGAGGAAGTGGAAGACCACGACCGGGCTATCGAGATCACGAGAGCGCTCTGCCACAAGTTCACCTCGGACGAGGAGTATATTGAGAAAGAAATCGAGAACGCCGGCGCGAGAACCATGGTCGTCTGCCTGACGCCGGAGCACATGACCGGAAAGACCGTCCTGGAATCCTGAAAGCACAGCACCTGTCAGACTCCAAAGCGAATTTGGCGTTATTACGGGAGAAAATTGGGCATTGCCAAGACACAGACAATATAGTATAATGCCAACAAAGAATGCTTCAATTTTTTTAATTAAACCAATACGACGCGCCCGGCGCAGAAGGAGTACACGATGGATCTGTTCGCAAAATGCTACGAAACTTCCATGGCGGATGAAATCAAGGAAAAGGGGATTTATCCCTATTTTCACGCATTGGAGTCCCGCCAGGACACCGAGGTCGTGATGGAGGGAAAACGCCGCATCATGCTTGGCTCCAACAACTACCTCGGCCTGACGACGCACCCCGATGTGATCAAAGCCGGACTCGCGGCACTGGAACAGTACGGCTCGGGCTGCTCCGGTTCCCGTTTTCTGAACGGGACGCTGCAGCTGCATCTCGAGCTGGAGAAGGAACTGGCTTCCTTCCTCAGAAAAGAAGCGGTAGTGACCTTCTCTACCGGCTTCCAGTCGAACCTCGGCATTATCAGCGCGATAGTCGGCCGCGGGGACTACGTGATCATGGACCGCGAGAACCACGCGAGTCTCTATGACGGCTGCAGGCTGTCCTTCGGAAAAATGCTCCGCTTCAAGCACAACGATATGGCGGATCTGGAGCAGAAGCTGAAGAGCGTGCCGGAGACGGCTGGCTGTCTCATCGTGACCGACGGTGTGTTCTCCATGGGCGGCGACATCGCCAATCTCCCGGAGATCTGCCGCCTGGCGAAGGAATACGGCGCGCGGGTCATGGTGGACGATGCCCACGGCCTCGGCGTCATCGGCGAGGGCGGACGCGGTACCGCCAGCTACTACGGCCTCGAGGATCAGGTGGACATCTATATGGGCACCTTCTCCAAGTCGCTGGCCTCTCTCGGCGGGTACATGGCGGCCTCGGAACGTGTGGTCGACTATGTGAAACATTCGTCCAGGCCCTTTATCTTCTCGGCATCCATCACCCCGGCAAGCTGCGCAACGGCACTGGCAGCGCTGCGGATCCTGGAGACGCATCCGGAGCTGCCCGAAAAGCTGCAGGCAAACGCCCTGCACATGAGAGCGCGGCTCAACGAAGCGCAGATCCGCATGCGGCCCTCCAACGGGGAGATGATCCCGATCATCCCGATCTATACCTACGAGCCGATCCGGACACTGACGATTGCCAAGGAACTCTATGAGAAGGGCGTGTATGTGAATTCTTCTCTGCCGCCTGCAACCGCGCCGACGGAATGCCTGCTACGCACCAGCCTGATGGCGTCACATACGGAAGCCCTGATCGACGAAGCGGTGGACATTATTGCCCAGGTGCTGCAAAACCACCAGATCGAAGAATAAGCGGAGACACGATTGCCGACAGAACGGAGAGGAGACAGGAATGGAAAAGGTAGTCATCGTGACCGGCGGCACCAGCGGAATCGGCCTGAACACGGCCCGGATCCTGGCGGAGAAGGGCTGCCGGGTCTATGAGTTCAGCCGGAGAGACACGGGTGTCTATCCCAAAGTAACGCACGTTCAGGCGGATGTCACGGACGAGGCACAGGTGGACGCCGCGGTCGGGACCGTTCTCGACCGGGAAGGGCACATCGACGTTGTCGTCAACAACGCGGGCTTCGGCATCTCCGGTGCCATCGAGTTCACGGATACGGCAGAGGCCCAGAAGCAGTTTGACGTGAACTTCTTCGGCATGGTCCGGGTCAATCACGCGGTTCTTCCCATTATGCGGAAGCAGGGTTATGGCCGAATTATCAACATGAGCTCCGTAGCGGCACCCATCGCAATCCCGTTCCAAGCCTATTATTCCGCATCCAAGGCGGCGGTCCGGACCTATACCATGGCACTGCAGAGCGAGGTCAAGCCCTACGGCATCGAGGTCTGCGCCATCATGCCGGGCGATGTGGCCACGGGTTTTACGGCGGCACGCAGAAAGAACCCGGCCGGTGACGACGAATACGGCGGAAGAATCTCCCGCAGCGTCGCCGTCATGGAACACGACGAACAGAACGGTATCAGCTCGGAGAGCGCGGGGGCGTTTGTGGCGGAGAAAGCCCTGCAGAAGAAGGTGCCGGTCCTGTGCACGCTGGGCACGAAGTACAAGTTCTTTGTCTTCCTGACCCGCCTGCTGCCGAACAACCTGCTGGTGGATCTGGTGGGGCAGATTTACGCCAAATAATCAATCGGGAAAAATCCAACGGAGACTGCGGGGAGGCTGCGGAGAATGAAACGGTCGGAAATCAACAGAGCGCTGAAAGAACTGGAAGCCATGTGCGGGAAGTACTGCTGCTACCTGCCGCCCTTCTGCCATTTTACCCCGGAGCAGTGGCAGACCGTCGGGCATGAATATGACGAGGTGCGGGACTGCATGCTGGGCTGGGACATCACCGACTACGGCATGGGAGACTTCGACAAGGTGGGCTTTTCCCTCATCACCATCCGCAACGGGAACCGGTCCATGCCCGACAAGTACCCCAAGGTCTACGCCGAGAAACTCCTGTATCTGAAGGAAGGGCAGTATTCGCCGAATCACTTCCACTGGTACAAGACCGAAGACATCATCAACCGCGGCGGCGGCAATGTCCTGATCCGCGTCTACAACAGCCTGCCGGACGAGTCCATCGACTACGAGTCGGACGTCACGGTTCACACCGACGGGAGAACCTACACCGTCCCGGCGGGGAGCCAGGTCCGTCTGACCCCGGGGGAGAGCATCCACATCCAGCAGTATCTGTACCACGACTTCAACGTCGAAGAGGGAACCGGACCGGTCCTGCTGGGCGAAGTCAGCCAGTGCAACGATGACAACACCGACAACCGCTTTAACCCGCCGGTTGGCCGGTTCCCGGCCATCGAGGAAGACGAACCGCCCTACCGCCTGCTCTGCAACGAGTACCCGGCGGCGAAGGATTGACGGTTCTCCGGAAACATGTATTTGAAAATATGGCCAGAGACACAGAGAGGGCGGACCGGAAGGTTCGCCCTCTCTGTGTATGTTACGGGTCAGTAGATGCGCTGCATCGCCGCAGGCTTATACGGCATGAAACTCTATGCGGTAGGAAATGGCCTTGCTTTCGCCGGGGGAGAGCAGCTCCATGCCCGGCTTCTCGGCCAGTGTGCCGGTGAATCCGGCATCGTCCGTGCGGCCGAACCAGGGCTCCAGGCAGATGAAGGGTCCCTTGGGATTGGCCCATACGGCAAGGAGCGGGAACTGCTCACAGAACACCGTGACATAGGGCGTCCCGTCCGGAAGAGCGATGCCAACAGAGCCGACCTGCCCGCCGGAGAAAATCCAGGTGTCGGGGATGTCTGCCTGATACGGCGCTGCCCCGCCCTGCAGAGACAGGGTGTACGTCTGCTCCGGCAGGGCAAAGCCGGCGGCATTCGCACTGAAGTAAGTGAGACGGTCCCGACCGGGGAAGACGATGCTGCAGTCCTCTTTCCGGATCCCGTCGGGCATCAGAAAGCCCGGATGCCCGCCGATGGAGTAGTACATCGGCTCGTCTCCCCGGTTTTCCACCAGCCAGTCGATATGCAGCAGGCGCGGGTTCTCTGCATCGAGCGAGTGCTTCACGGTGAGACAAAATACATAGGGATAGATCTCCCGCGTAACCTCGGTCGGCAGGAGACAGTGCGTGACGGAAGAGGCGGTCTCTTCCACACAGGCAAAGTCCATGTCGCGGGCAAAGCAGTGCTGGGTCTTCATCGTGTATTACCGCCCGCCGATGC
>CAZMXF010000162.1:0-6031 GCA_964570015.1 uncultured Oscillospiraceae bacterium
TATTGTCGGCGCCGGCGGGATCGGTGCCTCCCTGGTACAGTACCTGAACAGCCGCCGCTGGGCAATGGTCGGCTCCTTTGTCTGGGGCCTGATGATTCTGGTCCTGATCATCGAGTTCATCTCCACCCGTGTGCGCAAGAAACTCGCCCACGGCACATGATTCCGTTACAACAGCAAACCGGTGTCCCCTGTACAGCGGAGGCACCGGTTTTCCTATGAGGATGAGAAACAATGGATAGAACACTGACAATTTTCTTCACCAGCGACACCCACGGGTATTTCGCCCCTGTGGATTACGCCGCCTCAGCTGCGGCCCCTACCGGTCTTGCCAACTGCGCCGCAAATTTCGTGCGGGACGGGAACAGCCTCATCATCGACGGGGGCGATGTCCTGCAGGGCAGCCCCTTCACTTACTGGCTGCAGCAATGCGGTTCCGCCGGCGGACCGTTTGTTCCCGCAAAGCTTATGAACCTCGCCGGTTATCAGTTTGTCACCCTGGGGAACCACGACTTCAACTACGGCCGTGAAGTTCTGGAGCGTTATCTCGATGGTCTGGACGCCCGCTGCCTCTGCGCCAATATCCATGGCCTGCCACAGGTAGAACGCACCGCCGTCGTCACGCTGGAAAACGGGCTCCGTGTCGGCCTCACCGGCGTCACGACCTCTTTCATCCCGGTATGGGAAAAGCCGGAACATCTCACCGGCGTCCAAGTCACCGATGCGGTTGAGGCCGCCCGCGAAGCACTCGAAGAGCTCCGGGCCGCCGGGGTCGATCTCACCGTCTGTATCTATCACGGCGGGTTTGAGAACGACATTGCCACCGGTCTCCCCCTCTCGGATACCGCGGAAAATCAGGCCTGGCGGCTGTGTCAGGAACTGGATTTCGATGTTCTCCTCACCGGGCACCAGCACATGTCACTTCCGGCCGCTCACATCCGGAAGACCTGGACCTGTCAGCCGCCGGATAAGGCCCGCAGTTACATTCGCATGGAAGTGACGGTACAGGACGACGGATGCATCCGCGCAGAGAGCGCTCTGCTCCCCGCCGGAGATCGGACGGAACCCGGCATGGCCGCTTACCTTTCGGAGATGCACGGACAGGTTTCCCACTGGCTCGATCTGCCGGTCGGTTCCCTGAACACTGCCCTGATGCCGGATGACCATCTCTGCATGGCGGTACACGGTTCCCTGATCGCGAACTTTTTCAATCAGGTGCAGCTTGCCGCGTCCGGGGCGGACCTCTCCGCCACCTGTCTCGGCAACGAGGTCCGCGGCTTTGACCGCTCGGTCAGCATCCGGGATATCGTCGCGACCTATATCTATCCCAATACGCTCGCTACGATCCGCGTCAACCGCGAGATCCTGCGCCGGGCGCTGGAGCGCTCGGCAGAGTATTTTGACCTCGACGAAAGCGGAAACCTCCGCGTCTCCGACAGCTTCCTGCATCCCAAGGAAGAGCACTATAACTTTGACTACATCTCCGGGGTCCAGGTCGATATTGATATTTCCCGCCCGCGGGGAGAGCGTGTCCTCTCCATCCGGCGGAACGGGCAAGAACTCCCTTCCGACGTATCCCTTACCCTCTGCCTCAACAACTACCGCGCGGCCGGCTCCGGCGGCTATGAGTTCTATGCCGGTTGCGAGACCGTTGACGACACGCCTGTCGAAGTTGTGGAACTGATCATGGACTATATCACCAAACACCGGAAGATTACCGTCGACGAGACCCGATGGCTCACGGTATATAACGGCGATCGGCAGCTCTCATAAGCGAATCAACAGAATATCCTGACAACAGCAGGCCGGGGAATGAATCCCCGGCCGCTGTTTTATTAAGCTGTAGCCTTGCTCACCCATTGCCGGAAATCCAGCACGATCTGCATCAGTACCGGCGGAAGATACCGTTCGGCTTTTATCTGATACTTTTCCGGCACGCCATAGAACGCTTCGGCGATTCCCCCGGCAATCGCGGCGATCGTGTCGCTGTCTCCGCCGATGGAGATGCAGTTTCGGATCACATCCTCGAAGCGCTCTCCTTCAAAGAAGCAGACCAGCGCCTGCGGAAGGCTCACCTGGCAGATTTCCCTGCCATGGCCCTGCCACTGCGTTCTGTATTCCTCCACGCTCGTGCCCAGATCATAATACGCTTCCATCGCCGTCCGGATCTCTTTCTTCGACTTTCCCTGACGGGCCATGACAATCGCGACCGCCGTGGCCTCCGCTCCCTTCATCCCCTCGGGGTGGTTGTGGGAGATGCAGGTTACCGCCGCAGAGAGCTTCTTCGCCTCTTCTACATCGCGTGCCGCAAACCCGACCGGGCTGACCCGCATCGCGGAACCGTTGCCGAAGCTGTTGTAGGGCTGCGGATCATCCGAGAACATCCAGTGGTAGAATCTGGCACCATAGCCGCAGTCCGGGAACTGCCGCCCGATCCGCTGCATCGCCTCTACTGTTCTCTCAGACAGATCCGAGTAGTCCGGCTTACTGTCCATCAGGGCCTGCGCCACCGCACAGGTCATGACCGTATCATCCGTGAATTCACAGCTCGGATGAAAGAATTCAAACTCCCTGCTCAGGTGATTGTCAAACTCAAAACGAGAACCAACGATGTCGCCGATGATTGCTCCGATCATCCATATCAACTCCTTTCGCCGGTATCATAACACATCCGGTCAGATTGTGGTCAATTGCCGCTTGACAAATCATCATCCGTCAGTTATTCCGGCATATCATCAGTGAAATCGAAAAATCTCCCAAACGATATACAGCCTGGTTTCGTTATGGATGGACCAAAATCAGAATGTGTCCGATCTGTTTCTTCCGCTCTCTGTGTTGTTAAGCGGTTTTCAATGTACGGGCAATCCGGGTCTCTGCTCAATCATTACTCGAAGAAAACACCTATTTCTGCCATTGCCCTGTCAAACGATTCTCTTATATCATCATAATCTTTTGCAGCAATCATCAGGAAAGCATTGTTGTCAATATACCCCATATAGCCTTTCCCATATGCTCCTTCAACATAACCATCCACCATAGACAATTCATAATTCGCGCCTGCTTTCGTGACGATATCCACTGCCGGAGGGTAATAGTCCTCCAAATCAGCCAGATTTCGCACAGCACTGACAAGTTCGCGCGCTGTCTCTGTATTGTCTGTCGTGACGCTTAATAATACCAGTTCATCGCCTGTGTAATCCCATGCGGATGTAACTTTACCGCCTTCAGGCAGCAAATCCGCAGCAAAATCTTCTGTATAAAAGACAAAATAATCATCGGCTTCCATCGGAAAACCGTTTTTGCGAAACGCCTGATCCACAGAATCTTTCGAAATTGAAACATTGGTATAACGCTCTACGGAAACCGGAGTCCAGGCACTGCCGCGCAAAGCAGACCACAGTTTTTTGTAACGATCATAGACAAAAGTACCGTCATATGCCGCAGAACCGATAAAATGCGGATCCTTCAATGACAAGACCAGGTGAACAGCATCTGTTCCCGTCGGAGTATCCGGCGAATGAGAAACCGTATAAGAATAGGACGGGGACAGGCCCAGGTGTCCGAAATGATCCTTCACGTAGTCTTCCACGACCCCATCAAGCGTCTTATCCGGGACTTTCTTGGCACTGCCGCAGGCAGTCAGGAGAAATGCAGCCGAAAAAAGAAGAACAACGAACGCTATGCGAAAGATGGATTCCCTTGCTGTTTTCATATGCTTTTCTCCGTCAGGAAGTTTTATACTCCTCACCAGTCGTCATCCAATAAAGCCGATAACCCTTCCGCCTCATCCACCCAGGAGGGATCATACTTTGCTTTTTTCATGGAAGCACCGCAGGACGGGCATTCCCTATATGGCCTCTTATAGGATGCCCCACAGGCAGAACAGATATATTCATCCGCACGAAGCAGATGCGTCCGCTGGATCCACTGTGCTGATTTCATGTTTCCTCTTTCATTTTCACCGTCAGGTCATGCAGGCTTTTATCGTGCTGAGCCTGGGTGATGGCGCCGCGTTCCAGGAACTGATCAAGCAAAGCCTTTTGCCGCAGGAACAGCTGATGGGTCTTCTCCTCATATGAAAGGTCCGACCAATCTTTCATCTCTTTCTCCATAAGGGCAACTTACTCTCCTCAATGCAACATATGCTTCTCATAATACAGGCGGCTATTGACCGTAGGACCATCGCTTTCCATGCGATTCAGTCCAAGCAGTTCATTCCGCTTTCCGCTCAAGCGGAGAAAAGAAAACATGCTTACTGTCCTTTTGATCGGTCATCTGTTCCTTGATAAGTCTGATGATAGACAAATCCGCCGGGAGCCAGTCAACGCAGTCAAGATTCTCTGCGTCGAGCCAGCGTGCAGCCTCATGTTCTTTAAGGACCGGTGTTCCCTGCACAATTGTGCACCAAAAGCACTGCATACTGAGATGAAAATCTGGGTAGTCATACTCGATGACAGTGAGACAATCCCCAACCTCAATCTCGGTTTCCAGTTCTTCTTTTATTTCGCGCACGAGTGCCTGCTGTGGGGTTTCACCCGGTTCAATTTTACCTCCGGGAAATTCCCAGCCGTCTTTATAATCGCCATACCCGCGCTGTGTGGCAAAAATCTTATCTTCATCGCGGATCACGGCCGCAACCACATTAACTGTTTTCATTCGTGTTTACCAACCATAGGTTCCAGCCTGCTCAGCTCTTTACAAGACTCTCAATGGCTGTCGCTACTTTTCATGCTTTGCTGAGTTAACCAGATACCCATGGCTAAATTGTCTGAAACAGGTATCTGCAGATCTTTGCAATTGAAGTCAAAAATCGGATTGCTCATTTTTTTCTCCATAACGTATTCAGCCATTCCTCTCCAGGGCGATCCGGTCTCACATCTTCTGAAATCCAATACTCGATCAGTCCCAATCCGCTCAACCAGTCAAGGTCATATTCATTATAGCAGGAAAAGTGCCGCTCTCCGACTATTCTCTCTCCTTCACCGTATTTGAATGAAGCATAGAGAACTCCTTCTGGCTTTAGCGCCCTTTCCACTTTCTCCATTACAGTGGGCAGCTTGTTCTGCGGCACGTGCAACAGAGATGCACATGCCCAGATGCCATCAAATTCATCATAATAGTCTAGGTCGGCAAAGCGCAGGCATCTTACAGGTAGACCAGTATATTCTGCCGCTACCCTGCACATCTCTGGCGAGCCATCTACCGGGGTAACGTTATATCCTTTCTTTGCAAAATATCTGCTGTCGCGTCCGCTACCACATCCGAGATCAAGAATACGCGCTCCGGGATTCAGGCATTCTTCAAAATCAACGTATAAGTCAGTAACATCGGCACCTTGGGTTTGCTCAGCATAGCTTTCCGCATTGCGGTTGTAGTAGTCAAGGGTGCTACTCATAATGTCCACCTTCCGAATCCCAGTCTCAGTGCGGCTTTGTATACAGGGTGTACGATCTCATTCATCTGTATAGCAAACTCTGTTTCAGAGAGCCCCCTCCGATACAATCTCTGGCGGACATCCATGCTGTTCACATGATCAGCAGCGCATTTATCAAACGCTGCATGGACTGCATCATACTGCCACATCAGATCATAAGCATGGTATTCAAGCTTACATAATTTGCCAAAGTATGTATCCCAATCAGGAAGATTATTACTTTTTGAGCTGTTTATGCTCTTCGTCGTCGGATGCAGGTTCCAGAGCTCGTCGTGAGCGACATAGCTCAATGGTATAAAGTGGTCAATAGAAAACGGGCCTTCTCCTATTTCATTTCCTCCATAAATCTCATGGATCGGTCTGATACTTAATACTGAATCCCAGTATGCCTTAACCTTCATCAGTTTTCTCTCCTGTGGAGGCTCCAGCTTATTTGGTATTCCCGGCACTGATGGATTCCTTCTCTGGAGATACTGGATCATATTGTACTGGATCCAGCCCTTGATGATTTCGTAGTTGCTGCGGAAATACTCCGCCCATAAGGGATCGCATAAAAATCAAAAGCTGGTTTTTATATAGAAGATCTTTCACTCATGGCAA
>CAZMXF010000163.1:0-6029 GCA_964570015.1 uncultured Oscillospiraceae bacterium
AAGTCATGAACTATGCTCCCCTGGTTCCGGAGGAGTGCCGCGCCAACAGCACGGCTACCTTTCCGGCCTTCACCATGACCGAGATGTTCACCTGCCGGTATTTCAGGGCCCATAAGCTGGATGTGCGGACCGAGGCCCGGCTCTGCTGCGACGGCCGGTCGTTCCAGCACCTGCTGTGTGTCGAGGGAAGCGGCGTAATCGCAACCGACAATACCAGTTACCCCCTCCGCCGGGGTGATTCGTACTTTCTTCCGGCGGCTCTGGGAGACTATCTGATCCGCGGACAATGCCGTGTTCTGATTTCAAGAATATAGGAGACAACCACATGAAAAAAACAGCCCTGATCATGGCCGGCGGCCGCGGCGAGCGCTTCTGGCCCCGCAGCCGTGTCAACATGCCCAAACAGTTCCTTTCCCTGACGGACGATGGCAAGACAATGATCCAGCTGACCGTCGAGCGCATCCTGCCCCTGGTGGATATCGAGGATATCTTTATCGCCACGAACCGCCGCTATAAGGACCTTGTCCGCAGCCAGCTGCCGGACCTGCCCGAGGCGAACATCCTCTGCGAGCCGGTCGCGCGGAACACCGCGCCCTGCATCGGCCTCGGCGCCGTGCACATCGCGAAGAAGTACGACGATGCCGTCATGTTTGTCCTGCCCTCGGACCACCTGATTACCCACCCGCATATCTTCCGCAAGACCCTGAACGATGCGGCCGACACGGCGGAACAGGGCCCCAACCTGGTGACCATCGGCATCACGCCGACCTATCCCGAGACGGGCTACGGCTATATCAAATTTGACCCGGATAAAACATACGGTCCGGCCTTTGCGGTCGAGTGCTTCGTCGAGAAACCGGATCTGGATACCGCCCGGAAGTATGTCCAGACCCAGCAGTACCTGTGGAACAGCGGTATGTTCACATGGAGGGTCTCGACAATTCTGCAGAATCTGGAAGCGTATATGCCCGATACCGCCGCTGGCCTGCGGAGAATCGGCGAGGCCATTGGCACGCCCGAGGAGGCCGCCGTGCTCGAGCGCGAGTTCCAGTCCTTCCGCTCCGAGTCCATCGATTACGGCATCATGGAGAAGGCGAAGAATATCTATATCCTCACCGGCGCCTTCGGCTGGGACGATGTGGGCTCGTGGCTGGCGGTGGAACGCTTCCGCGAGAAGAACGAGTTCAACAACGTCGTCTCGGGCAACGTCGTCACCGTCGACACAAAGAATACGGTGATCCAGGGCGAGAAAAAGCTGATCGCTGCCGTCGGCCTCGAGGACCTGATCATCATCGACACCGAGGATGCCCTCCTGGTCTGTGACAAGAACAGTGCCGGCGATATCAAAAAGGTTATCGAAAACCTGAAAATCTGCAACCGCACAGAATACTTATAAGGGGTAGTCATAGTATGAAGAAAGCGCTCATCACCGGCATTACCGGCCAGGACGGCTCGTATCTCGCCGAACTCCTGCTTGAGAAAGGCTATGAGGTCCACGGCATCACCCGCCGTGCCTCCCTTCCCAATGTGGACCGCATTCAGCACCTTCTGGATAAAATCACCCTCCACGACGGGGACCTGAGCGACTCCACCAGCCTCATCCGCATCCTGAACAGGGTGAAACCGGACGAGCTCTATAACCTGGCGGCCCAGAGTCATGTCCAGGTCAGCTTCGACGTGCCCGAATATTCCGGCGATGTGGACGCTCTGGGCGTGCTGCGCCTGCTCGAGGCCATGCGCATCCTCGGCATCGAGAAAAGCTGCCGCTTCTATCAGGCTTCCACCTCCGAGCTCTACGGCAAGGTCGAGGAGGTCCCCCAGCGCGAGACGACCCCCTTCCACCCCTACAGCCCCTATGCCATCGCCAAGCAGTACGGCTTCTGGATGGTGAAGGAATACCGTGAGGCCTACGGCATGTTCGCCTGCAACGGCATCCTCTTCAATCACGAGTCCGAGCGCCGCGGCGAGAACTTCGTCACCCGCAAGATTACCCGCGCCGCCGGCCGTATTGCCTGCGGCCTGCAGGACCGGCTGCAGCTCGGCAACCTCGACAGCAAGCGCGACTGGGGCTATGCCAAAGACTATGTCGAGTGCATGTGGCTCATGCTGCAGCAGGACGAGCCGGACGACTATGTCATCGCCACCGGCGTCCAGCATACCGTGCGCGAGTTCACCACCCTTGCCTTCCGGCATGACGGTATTGAACTTGAATGGCAGGGCAGCGGCCTGGACGAAAAGGGCATTGATAAGGCGACGGGCAAGGTCCTGGTCGAGGTGAACCCCGCCTGGTTCCGCCCCACGGATGTGGACAACCTCTGGGGCAATCCGACAAAGGCCAGAACCAAACTCGGCTGGAACCCCCAGACCACAAGCTATGAACAGCTCTGTGCCATCATGGCCGAGCATGACTTTCAACTTGCGAAAAAGGAAGCGGGTGTGCAATGAGAGCACTGATCACCGGCAGCGCCGGTTTTATCGGATCCCACCTGAGAGTGGAGCTGGAGAGTAACGGCTACGAGGTCGTCTGCTGCGACCTGAAGGCCTCGTCTGATACCGTCTCCATGGACATTACCGACCCCGAGCGTGTGAAAGCCGTGCTGGAAGAATACCGGCCCGATCTCATCATCAACATGGCCGGCCAGGCGAATGTCGGCCTGTCCTGGAAGAAGCCTCAGCTCACCGTACAGCTGAACACCATCGGCCTCATCAACATCCTGGAGGCCGTCCGGGCCGTCAACCCGGGCATCCGCGTCCTGGCGGTGGGTTCCTCGGATGAATACGGCAGTCTGGAAGAGCGCGGCGCCAACGTGACCGAGGATATCCCGGTCAGGCCCATCACCCCCTATGCCATTTCCAAACAGGCGCAGGAGCAGTTTGCCCAGCTTTATGTCCGGGCATATGGCATGGATATCTGCATGATCCGCCTCTTTAACCTCGGCGGACCCAACCAGGGCCTCGGCTATATGATTTCGGATTTCGCCTCGGGCATCGCCGCGGTGGAAGCGGGGAAGAAAGAATACCTCTCCGTCGGCAATCTCACCAGCGCCCGTGACTTCACCCATGTGAAGGATGCCTGCCGTGCCGTCCGCCTGATCGCCGAGAAGGGCCATACCGGCGAGGTCTACAACATCTCCTCCGGCACCACCCATACCGCACAGGAGGTGCTGGACCTGCTGGTGGGCATGGCGAATGTCCCGGTCGAGGTCCGTCAGGACCCCTCCCGCATGCGCCCCAGCGACACCCCCGTCGTCTGCGGCAACCATGACAAGCTGACCGCCCACACCGGCTGGCAACCGGAATATCAAATTGAAGCTATTCTCACCGACAGTCTCGCCTATTTCCGCGGGACGATCTGATGTGTTCATGAAACGACTGAAAGAAATCTACGATTACCGCGAAATGATTATCACATCGGTGCACCGCGATCTGCGCGGACGTTATAAAGGTTCCGTCCTGGGCTTTCTATGGACCTTTATCAACCCGCTGTTTCAGCTTCTGGTATACACGATGGTGTTTTCTGTTGTTCTCCGTTCGGATATTGATAAATACTATCTATTTCTGTTTGTTGCGCTGATTCCGTGGATATTCATGTCGACCTCTGTTGTCGGGGGATCCTCCTGCGTCTACGGTCAGGCCGGTATGGTGACAAAGATATATTTCCCCCGACAGGTACTGCCGATATCCTTTGTGATCACCTGCTTCGTGAATATGCTGCTGTGCTTTGTTGTCGTTCTTCTGGTGTGCGGCTTTTCCATCGGCCTGAACCTGCGTGTTCTGCCTTTTCTGATCCCTGTCATGCTGGTCGAGTTCTTTCTGGCCCTTGGGATTGCCCTGCTCGTCTCGGGTATTACGGTTTTCTTCCGCGATCTTGAACACATTCTGGGTATCCTTGTCATGGCATGGCAATTCCTCACACCGATCATGTACCCTATTACCATGGTGCCGCAGGAAATCATGCCGATCTTCAATATGAATCCCATGACGCCGGTCATTGCTGCCTACCGCAGCATCCTGTACTACAAGACAGCGCCCGATCTCAGCACCATCGCCTCGGCGGTGCTCTGGGGAATAGGCTTTCTGCTTGTCGGATGGTTTGTATTTGAACGGCTGCAGCGCCGGTTTGCGGAGGCACTTTGATGGAACCGAACAATCCTGTCATTCAGGTTAATCATATCTCCAAACGCTTCAGGGTTTACTTCGATCGCGGCGGTACGCTGAAAGAGATACTATTATTCCAAAACCGCCGTCGCTACGAACAGCGCACTGTTCTTGACGATATTTCCTTCTCCGTCAACCGCGGCGAAGCCATCGGCATCATCGGACAGAACGGCTGCGGGAAAAGTACCACTTTGAAGCTGCTCAGTCGCATTCTTTACCCGGACAAGGGCACTGTCAAGATGAAAGGGCGGGTCTCTGCCCTGATTGAGCTCGGTGCCGGCTTTCATCCGGATCTGAGCGGACGTGAGAATATCTACAACAATGCCGCTATCTTCGGCCTGACCAAAAAGGAAATTGACGGCAGGCTCCAGAAAATCATCGATTTTTCCGAACTCGGCGAATACATCGACAACCCGGTCCGCACCTACTCTTCCGGTATGTATATGCGCCTGGCCTTCTCCGTCGCCATCAATGTTGATGCCGATATCCTGCTTGTGGATGAGATCCTTGCCGTCGGTGACGCCGCCTTTCAGGCCAAATGCTTCCGCAAGATGCAGGAAATCAAGGCTCAGGGCACAACCATCGTGATCGTCTCTCATTCGCTCGCTCAGATTGAACAGATCTGTGAACGCAGCATCTGGATCGACCGCGGAAAATCCGCATGGAAGGGCGCCCAATGGATGTCCATCCTCTCTATCTGGACTATATGGGCGGGAAGACGGATACATTGGACGCATCCTCTTTACCTGAAAACGAAGCGGAATCCGAAGAAAAAACGGATTCTGAAACAGAAGAAAAACCGACAGAAGAAACGGAAGCCGAGAACCGAAATGTGATTGACAACAAGCGATGGGGCAACCGCGAGATCGAGATCGGGACTGTCAGACTTCTGAATACAGAAGATAAAGAAACTACAAATCTCAAAACCGGCGAAAAGGTCAGAATCTGTTTTGACTACCGCTGCAAAACACCGGAAATCCGAACATCCGTGATCGGCCTGGGGATTTTCCGTGTTGACGGCGTCCACTGCTACGGTTCCAATACCTTGATCGACCGCATTCAGAATGTCGTCCTGAACGAGCAGGGGACGGTGACAATCGACATTCCGGACATGACCCTTCTTCCCGGCGGCTATACACTGGACATTGCTTTTCACAAGGAAGACGGTTTTTCCTACGACTACTGGCGCGACTGTGTCCGCTTCAGCGTCTATTCCGATCTTCAGGATGTCGGCATAGCCAGACTCAGCCATCATTGGAACATCACCTGATACTGTACGGAGGATACCATGGAAATCAATGTAGAACAGATCATGCAGGAGATCCGCGAAAAGATAGCCGCCGAAGGGAATTGGGAAGACCTTCCATCCTTTGAAAACGTTCCGATCCAAACGCAGACAGATACAGTTCCCGCAACGAACACTGCCGACCAGCCACCGAGCGAATATGCGCGGGAAGTTGACGCCATGAACTGTACATGGGAAGTGATTTATGCATGGCCGCTGAGCTCGAATCCCATTAAGCGTTTTATTCAAAGAGTAATCAAGAGAATTCTTAAATTTCTATTTATCCCGCTTATTGGAAAACAGAACGACTTTAATGCAAGCGCAGTTCGAGCTATGAACTGTACAATTAGACATATTAATTATCTAGAACAGAAATCTGCATTACAGGAACAGACAGCGGACGAACTGAGAGAGAAAACCGCGTCATTGGAACAAACGACAGTCGAACTGGAACAGAAATCGGCGTCATTGGAACAAACGACAGTCGAGCTGGAACAGAAATCGGCGTCATTGGAACAAACGACAGTCGAACTGGAACAGAAATCGGCGTCATTGGAACAAACGACAGTCGAACTGGAACAGAAAT